>DATIPL010000139.1:0-3091 GCA_035471965.1 Gammaproteobacteria bacterium | reverse complement strand
CTCGCCCGGCCGGTACGCCTTTGGAGCGCCGGGGAATTCAGTAAACTGTTCCGTAGGTTGTTGCCTTCCGGAGTCGGAGTGCGTCGTATCCCGGGCTGGCTGCTTGTCATCACGCTGATGGGTACGCTCGCTGGCGTGACCAACGCCCGAGCGCAGCGTGAGCCGACGACGCAGACCAGCATCGGCATCTTCTACCTGCCGGGGGCGCCGGAAACGGCGGATCTCTGGCGAGAGGGCGACGCCGGCGATCGGCTCAAGCTCCAGGGGCGGGTGCTGGACCGCAAGGGTCAGCCGGTGGCCGACGCGCTGGTCGAGCTCTGGCACGCGGACACGACCGGCAGCGTGGACGAATCCCGCTATCGCGCGGCGCAGCGCAGCGGCGCGGAAGGGCGCTTCGGCATCAGGACGGTGCTGCCGGGCCATATCGAGATGGCGCGCTACAATTCCGTGTTCGCGCCGAGACACATCCATATCATGGTGACGCACCCGGATCACCCGCGCCTCGTTTCGCTCATTTTCTTCCAGGGAGACGAGCGCCTCGCCGGCACGCCCTATCCGGAGCTCGCGATCCCGCTGGAAAAAGTCCGCACCGGGAACGGAGAGGTTTACGTGGCGGGCGTCGAGATCGTTCTCGGCGCGGCGCCCCTGCCGGCAGGCGCGTGGGAGGACGCGGACTGACAAGAATAATATAAGGAGTCGCAGTCCTCGAGCTGGATCCTGGGGCTATGAGCCCTCAAATGATCTGCTTGCCGAAGCTCGAGAGTATGAAGTGGGCGGTCTCGGCGCAAAGCCGCGGCCCGGGATGTTTGCCTAGGCCGGTCACGTCCATGGCCAGCATGCTTCCGCATGACGCGATGCTCTCCATGGCCTGGTGGGTTTCCCGAACGGTGATCCCGCCGGGTTCACCGGTGACGCCCGGGAGATCGGTGACTGCCGGGGAATAGCTGACGTAGAAGCCCCGTGTGCCCGAGGTGGCTTCGTGGAGGGATTGCCGCATGACCTCACGCATGCCGACCGCGTCGATGTCCACGATGGTGAATATCTTGATGCGCGATTCGCGAATCATCTCCGCCTCGCGGGGATTCACGTCCCTCAATCCCACCAGAACGATATTCTCCGGGGAAAGTTGCGGCTTCACCGAGGGATGATTTTCGTCGTATCCGAGCGCACGATAGAGCACCGTCTCCGCGGGCGGTCGCTTTTCCCCGCCCGTGGACGGCATGAAGCTGGCGGTCGCGTCGAACCAGATGAGTCCGAACGCGTCGACGCTTTCGGCGCATGCCTCGAGGCCGTCCAGAGTCACGGCGTGATCGGCGCCGATGAGCAGCGGTATCGCGCCGGCGGCGAGTGATTTCGAAATCCGTGAACGGATCCCGTCCCGCTTTCCACCGGCGGAATCCGGACTGTCTCGATCCCACACATCGTCCTCGACCTTCACCACGTTCAACTCGAGCTCGAGGGCGCCGAGGCGCTTCTCGAAGTCGTTGTCCTCGACGACGGCGGCGAGCGAGGCGGCCACCACCACGTCGACGATCTTTCGTTTTTTCATCGGCGTCGAATCCAGCGTGGGTGCTTTCTCCACGTATTCAGAGGTCATGGCCGCCAGCAGAGCGCCGTAGTCCATGCGAAAGGCGAGCGCGTCGCCCACCTTCGGCCTGGGCCGCGCTTCGGTGAGGTCCACCACCAGGTGGTCGCTGGACGCACCCAGCACCGTGACCCCTGAAGTCACCGGGGTGAGTCCCTCGACGACCACGTCTTCGCGGCCGATGTTGACGATGCCCCGCAGCCGATCGCCCTTGTCCTCGAACACCGGCTTTTTTCCGAAGGCGTCGACGCCCGTCCTGCCGATCGGCACCGAGGGCTTTTTCTTCACTTCCAGCAGCTCGCCGGTGATGGCGAACGCGTTCTGATCCAGGGCCTCCCACGGCGCCTGAAAAAAGGTGTCCCGCCCGCCCTGAAGAATCGCCTCGCCGATGCGAAGATTGTTGATGCCCTCGGGCATGCCGCCGGAGAGCACCAGCGGCAGGGTGCTGGAGTTGCCGCCCGAGATATAGCGCAGCTCCAGTCCGAAGGCGCGTTCGATCTTGTACGCGTGGGCCAGCAGCTCGCTCATGTTGTCTTCGGTCGGCAGGATTGCGCCGAAGCAGGTCAGGTTGGTGCCGAGTCCGATGATGCGCATCCCCGGCAGGTTCATCACCGCTTCCACTGTCGGCATCAGGTCCGCCGGCCAGATCCCTTCGCGAAGGTCGCCAAGGTCAACCATCAGGATGATCTCATGAACCCGCCCCATTCTTTCGGCGACCCTGGACAGCTCCTCCATGATGGCGATCTCTGAATTGAGACTGATATCGACCGAGCGGATCACCTCCTCGATGCGCGACAGCGGCGGGCTTCGAAGCAGCATGACCGGACTGTCGATGCCGCTGTCGCGGAGCCTTTTGATGTTTTCGAATCTCGATTCGCCGATACCGACGACGCCGCCGCGGAGCATCGCCCTTGCCACCTGCGGCATGCCGCAGGCGCCCTTGGTGACTCCGAATACGCTGATACCGTGCCGGCCGCAGGCGTCGACCACGGTCCTCGCGTTGCGCTCGATGATCTCGAGATCGATGCTGACCGTGGGTCCGAACATGGCGCGCCGATCATCCCGCAAAGAGCAGGCCCTCCGGATCGATCTCCGGCTTGCGCGCGGCGATCTGATCGCTTAGGAATTTTCCCGAGCCGCAGGCCATGGACCAGCCGACGTGACCGTGGCCGACGTCCAGAAACAGATTTTCGAATCGCGCCCGGCCGAGTATGGGCACGGAGCTCGGCGTCATCGGCCGCAGGCCTGCCCAGTACTCGGCCTTGTCGTAGTCGGCAGCGTCGGGAAACAGCTCCTTCGCCGTTTTCAACAGCACTTCGAAGTCCCGGGGGTGATGGTTTCGATCGTGGCCGCAGAATTCCGCCTTGGCGGCGACGCGCAGACGCTCCCCCAGGCGCGAGTACGCCACCAGCTTGTCTTCGTCGACTCCGCCGAGCCGCGGCGCGGCGTCGCTGTCCGTCACCGGAACGGTAATGGAGTAGCCCTTGACCGGATAGATGGGCAGAT
>DATIPL010000138.1:0-4312 GCA_035471965.1 Gammaproteobacteria bacterium | reverse complement strand
AACCATGGGTTCCATGGATAATACCATGCCCGGCTCGAGCACCGTGTCCACGTCCTCCCGAAGCTCGAGCCCCGCCTCTCGTCCGTAGTAGTGGCAGAGCGTGCCGAAAGAATGGCCGTAGCCGAAAGTTCGGTACCGAAGCAGATCGTGCTCGATGTAAATTTCGTTGAGCTCGTTGGCGATGTCTTTGCAGACCGCGCCGGGACGGATCAGCTCACAGCCTTTACGGTGCACCCGACAGTTGATTTCCCACACCTCCAGCTGTCGCTCGGTTGCGGAATCCAGGAACAACGTGCGCTCCAGCGCCTGATAGTAGCCCGAGATCATGGAGAAGCAGTTGATGCTGATGATGTCGCCTTTTTCGATCCGTCGCGTCGTCACCGGGTTGTGTGCGCCATCGGTATTGGGACCGGTCTGGATCCAGCTCCAGGTGTCCATGAGCTCGGTGTGCGGGTAACGCTTCGCGATCTCGCGCACCATGGCCCGTGTCGATGCCAGCGCCACTTCATATTCCGGCACGTCCTGACCGATGGCCTCGCGCGCGGCGGCGCCGCCGAGATCGGAAATCGCCGCGCCGTTTCGAACGATGTCCGTCTCCTCCTTTGATTTAATCATGCGCATGGACATGGTGGGCGCGCTGATGTCGATGAACTCCACCCCGGGCAGGGCGTCGCCCAGTTTTTTTCGATTCTGTATGGTGACATGGTCGAACTCGATGCCGACCCGGCCGCGATTGGGCACCAGTGTTTTCACCGCTTCGAAGAAGTTGTCCTTGTGCCAGTCGGTATAAGCGATGTTCTCGCCGAAGCTCTGCCGGTACGGCTGCCCAAAGTCCACATTGGCGCTGATGGTCACGTGGCGCGTCTCCGTCACTACCAGGCCGTAGTTCCGGCCAAATGAAGTGTAAACGTAATCAGCGAAGTAGTTGACGTTGTGAACTGAAGTGAATAACGCGGCCTCGATGCCCTGCCCTGCCATGTATTCCCGCAGACGCTGGTTGCGCGCAGTCATCTCGCGCCTGGAGAACGTCGGTTTGACCTTCTCGCCGTTACGAATGGTGAGCAGCCGGGGGCGGTCCATTGGGGATTTCCTTCGATCGTGATCGTTTGCGGTAAGTCGGATGGCTCGAATTACATTCTGGAACAGTGATTGGTGATTGGTGATTCGTGATTAGGAGCGCAGTACCATATAGCGCGGGTCGAAGATGCTGAATTTCTCGGCTTCGACTTACTCGTTGACAGAATCCATCGGCAAAATTGCTTACCGGGTAGACAGCGGTTGTGTGCTTGCGCCAATCGTCCCGACGACCCCCGAGCCACCAATCACCAATCACGAATCACTACTGCCTTCGCCTTCTCCGCCTCGGCCGTTCAGCGCCGTCGGCGCTCGACGGGGCCCCGTTTCTTTTCCGCTCCGGCAGCGACACCACTTTGGAGAGATTCGGATAGGGCGCGGTCTTGTGGGGGATGGCCATGGCGCTGACGAAGTGCTCCTGAAAGCGCGGCTCCACCGCGGTTTCCACCTTTTGAACACGCCGAACGATGTCCTCGATTTCGCCGCGGGCCTTGCGGTCCACCAGCGTGATCCGGGCTCCGGTGCCGGCGGCGTTTCCAGCCGACGTCACGTGTTCCAGCGGGCAGTCCGGCACCAGCCCCAGCACCATCGCGTACTTGACGTCGATGTGGCTGCCGAAGGCGCCGGCCAGACGAATGCGGTCCACCTGGTCAACGCGCATCTTGTCCATCAGCAGCCGCACGCCGGCGTACAGCGCCGCCTTCGCCAGCTGAATCGCGCGCACGTCATTTTGCGTGATCTTGAGGCGGATGTCGCCTTTGTGCAGAACATAAGAGAACGTTCGTCCTTCCGATACCACCCGCGGTGATCGCAGCGCCAGCGCGCCATTGATCACGCCGTCCTCGTCGATGATCCCGGCAAGAAACATCTCGGCTATGACTTCAATGATTCCTGAACCGCAGATACCGGTGACACCAGTAGCGGCGCTCTGAGCGGTGAACTCAGGCTCGTCGGACCACAAGTCGCAGCCGATAATTTTGAACCTGGGCTCCAGAGTTTGCGCGTCGATACGCACCCGTTCCACTGCGCCCGGCGCGGCGCGCTGGCCACAGCTGATTTGCGCGCCTTCGAACGCCGGGCCCGTCGGGCTCGACGCCGCCATCAGATGGCGTCGATTGCCGAGCACGATCTCGGCGTTGGTGCCGACGTCTACCAGTAAAGTCATCTCTTCGCGAATGTGAGGGGCCTCGGACAACACCACGCCGGCGGCATCGGCCCCCACGTGTCCCGCGATGCAGGGAAGCACGTACACCCGCGCATTGGGATGAACCTTGAGATCGAGCTCGGAGGCCCACAGGCGAACTGCGCCGTCGGTGGCGAGCGCAAACGGAGCGCCGCCGAGCTCGATGGGATTTATTCCGAGCAGCAGGTGATGCATGATGGGATTGCCGACAAAGGTGAGCTCGAGAATGTCGTTGACTCCCATGCCCGCGTCGGCCGCCACCTGGGCGAGCAGATCGTTGATGGCCTCGCGCACCACCCGGGTCATCTCGTGCTCTCCACCCGGGTTCATCATCACGTACGACACCCGGCTCATGAGATCTTCGCCGAAGCGGATCTGCGGGTTCATCACGCCCGCGGACGCGATCACTTCACCCGTGGAGAGATTACACAGATGCGCGGCGATGGTCGTGGAACCCACGTCGATGGCGGCCCCCATGAGGCGGTCGTGGTATCCGGGCCACACGGCGATGAGACGCTCGCCTTCGTGAACCGCGACGGTGACCTTCCAGGCGCCTTGCCGAAGCGCGGACTGGAGCTGCTGCATGAGTCGAAGATCGCAGTCCAGGTTCAACAATCCCCATTCGAACTCCAGGGCCTCCTGCAGCCGGCGCACGTCGCCGGCGGGATCGTGCATGTCCGGTTCCTGCACCTCCACGTAATAGATCCGAACCGCCGGGTCGACCTCGATGTCGTGCACCTCGGCGCGCTTCCGCACCACCTGGCGATGAACCTGGCTGTCCGGCGGCACGTCGATGACCGCGTCGCCCTCGAGCAGGGCGCAACAGCCGAGGCGGCGCCCGCCCTTGAGCGCATTCTTTTGCGCGTACTCGCGTTCGGTTTCGCTGAAGGGGGTGAGATGCCCGGCGCGCGATGTGATGCCGTGCTTCGGGAACTCACCCTCGCTCAGGAGGATCTGACAGCGCCCGCAGATGCCGCGGCCCCCGCAGACGGAGTCGAGATCGACGCCCAGGCTGCGCGCCGCGTTCAGCACCGTGGTGCCACTGGTGAAGCGCCCGCGCCGGCCCGAAGGCGTGAACACCACCAGGGCGTCATGAGGCGACTCAATTTTCTGCGACTGGATTTTCGCGTCGGTCATCTGAGGAGGCGGGCGCCGCAATGCGGACGGAATGTCGAATATCGAAGATCGAATATCGGATCCAACTATAGGCCCCCGATATTCGATCTTCGATATTCGATGTTAGATTGACGCGCGAGGCCGTGTCCTTTACCCCCCGCAGAACGTCTCAGGCCCGGCGCCGTCGCCCCTGGCGGCGTTGCCTCGCGCCTTCGATACCTTCCGGCGCCGGAGCGCGGAATTTCTTGATCCAACGTCGGCAGTCCTTGTCATGCCCCATCATCACGTCCGCCCCCATGACCGCCTTCATGATCTCTGCTTCGATGGGATTGGTGATGGCGGAGGTCATTCCGGCGGCAATGGCCATGGTGAGAAAAGCGGAATTGATACCCTGGCGCTCGGGCAGGCCGAAGCTGATATTGGACGCGCCGCAGGTGGTGTTCACCTGCAGCTCGTCGTGCAACCTGCGAACGATGTGCATCACCTGACGTCCCGCATTGTTGATGGCACCAATGGGCATCACGAGAGGATCGACCACCACGTCGCTGTGAGGGATTCCGTGATCCGCTGCGCGCTGGACAATCTTCTTCGCCACCTCGAAGCGCACGTCCGGATCTTCCGAGATCCCGGTCTCGTCGTTGGAAATGGCCACCACCGCGGCACCGTATTTCTTTATCAGAGGCAGAACCGCCTCGAGACGCTCTTCCTCTCCCGTTACCGAATTCACCAGCGGTTTTCCTTGATAGACCGATAATCCGGATTCCAGCGCGGCGACAATGGAGGAATCGATGGAAAGCGGCACGTCGGTCACTGACTGCACCAGCTGAATCGCCTGGGCCAGAATGGCGGGCTCATCGGCCAGCGGGATGCCTGCGTTGACGTCCAGCATCCGCGCGCCCGCCTGCACCTGGGCTATGGCATCGGACTCTACCCGCGAAT
>DATIPL010000137.1:0-3063 GCA_035471965.1 Gammaproteobacteria bacterium | reverse complement strand
CCATCGAAAGACGGTTATCGCGGAATACCTGCTCATGCTTGGGTGTGGAATCTCCGCGATCATTGCGGCTCGCGTCGAACCCACCGGGCAGTGGATTGTGCTAACTTTCTGGATAATGGCATACGGGGGCCTGATTCTCGCCATACACCGGCTGGAATCGAGAAAAGAGTCACATGAACCTGCCGAGACTGTTTGAGCGGCTGAAGAACCGCACGGCCGCATTCACCCACGACATCATCATGGTGCCGGTCGCCTGGCTGGGCGCTTTCTGGCTCCGTTTCAATCTCGACCAGATCCCGGCGAATTTCTGGGATGCAGCGCTTGGCGCTTTACCCATCGTGATAGTCGCCCAGGGCGTGGTCTTCTGTTATTTCGGCCTTTATCGCGGCGTGTGGCGGTTCGCATCGATTCCGGATCTGCTTCGAATCGCGAAGGCCATCGGTGTCGGTGTCCTGGTAGCCGCCCTGGCGATATTCTTCACCACCCGTATGCAGGGCGTGCCTCGCTCGGTCTTTCCGCTCTACGCCATTCTGCTGGTAATGCTCCTGGGCGGTCCTCGGCTGCTCTATCGCTGGCACAAGGACCGCCAGCTTTATGTCGCGCCCGGCAAGCGCGCGCTCATTGTCGGCGCGGGCGAGGCCGGAGAAACGCTGGTTCGCGAGCTGCTGCGTGATCGCAGCCAGGGCTACCATCCGGTGGGTTTCGTCGACGACGACATCGAGAAGAAAGGCCGGGAGATTCACGGCGTTCGCGTGGTCGGCCGGGTGAAGAATATTCCGACATTGGTGCAGCGCATGGGCGTCGACCTGATTCTGATCGCGCTGCCCTCCGCCACGTCCCGGGAAATGCGCCGAATCGTCGAAGTCTGCGGTAAGACCAGGGTGCCGATGCGCACCTTGCCGGCGCTCGACGATCTGGTCTCCGGGCGGTCCGTGGTTTCCGAGCTTCGCGAGATCTCCATCGAGGACCTGCTCGGCCGCGAGCCCGTGTCCCTGGACTGGGCCGCCATCGACGCCGGAATCCGGCATAAGACCGTCCTGGTCACCGGCGGCGGTGGATCCATCGGGGGGGAACTTTGCCGCCAGATTGCGCGCCTTGGCCCCAAGCGGCTGGTGGTGTTCGATCAGAGCGAGATGAACGTTTACGCGATTGAAATGGAGCTGCGCAAGAAGCATCCCGAGCTGGCCCTGACGGCGCTGCTCGGCGATATCTGCGATCCCTTCGCCGTGGATCACGCGTTCCGCCATTGGCGCCCGGAAATCACCTTTCACGCCGCGGCATACAAGCACGTGCCCATCCTCGAGCACCAGGTGCGCGAGGCGGTACGCAACAACGTTCTGGGCACGCGCAACGTGGCCGCGGCGGCCAGCGCCAACGGCTGCGCCACCTTTGTTCTGATTTCCACCGACAAGGCGGTCAACCCCAGCAACGTCATGGGCGCAAGCAAGCGGGTGTCCGAAATGTACTGCCAGAACGCCGGCCGGCAGAACGGCGCGACCCGTTTCATCACCGTGCGTTTCGGCAACGTGCTGGACTCTGCCGGCAGCGTGGTTCCGCTCTTCCGAAGACAGATTGCCGATGGTGGTCCGGTGACCGTCACTCACCCGAAGGTCAAGCGCTATTTCATGACCATACCGGAAGCCTGCCAGCTCATCATGCAGGCGGCGGCCATCGGCGCCGGTGGCGAGGTGTTCGTGCTGAACATGGGCGAGCCGGTGAATATCACCTACCTGGCGGAGCAGATGATCCGGCTTTCCGGTCACATCCCCGGAGAAGACATCGAGATCAGCTTCATCGGTTTGCGTCCCGGTGAGAAGCTGTTCGAGGAGCTGTTTCACCCCGACGAGGCGTTGACCCAGACGACCCACGACAAGATCCTGCTGGCCCGGTCGAGGGAGATGGATCCGCCGGCTTTCAACGCCGAGATCAGCCGTCTCGAGAGCGCCGTGGAAGAGAATGACGTAGACGCTCTCAATTCCGCACTCACCAATCTGGTGCCCGAATTCTCCAGGGGCGGCCGGGTCCAGTCCTCCAACGTGATTTCTCTGGAACAGGCCAAGCGGTGACCGCGGGCCTGCGCAAGGCGGTTTTTCCCGTCGCGGGTCTCGGCACCCGGTTTCTCCCCGCCACCAAGGCGAACCCAAAGGAGATGCTGCCGGTTGTGGACAAACCCATCATCCAGTACGCGGTGGAGGAGGCCGTGGCCGCGGGGATAACGGAGCTGATATTCATCACCGGCCGCACCAAGCGGGCCATTGAGGATCACTTCGACCGGGCGGTGGAGCTGGAGGCGACTCTGGAAGCCAAGCGCAAGACCGCGGAGCTCGAGGGGCTTCGAGCCATCATCCCGGACGGCGTTTCCTGCGTCTATATCCGTCAGGCCGAGCCGAGGGGGCTGGGTCACGCCGTGCTTTGCGCCCGCGCGGTGGTGGGAGAAGAGGCGTTTGCGGTGGTGCTGCCCGACGACCTCATCGACGACGGCGGCCGGGGCTGCCTTGCGCAGATGACCGCTATCTTCGAATCGGATCCCTCGAGCCTGGTCGCGGTGGAAACGGTACCCAGGGAAGACACGGACAAGTACGGCATCGTCAGCACGAAGGGCGGCAACGGCCGTGCGGTGGAGATGACCGGCATCCTCGAGAAGCCGGCGCCGGATAAAGCGCCTTCGACCCTGGCGGTGGTCGGGCGTTATATCCTCACCCCCGGCATCTTCGCGGAGCTGGAAGCCACTGGAGTGGGAGCAGGGGGTGAGATCCAGCTCACCGACGCCATCGCCCGGCTGCTGCAAAAGGAACCGGTGAACGCCTTCCGCTTCGAGGGACGGCGCTATGACTGCGGCAGCAAACTGGGATTCCTCGAGGCGACCGTTGCCATGGGCTTGAAGCACCCCGAGATTGGTGAGGCGTTCCGGGCGCTGTTGGCGGATTATCGAGACTGAATCCAGGCCCGTAATCAAGGACTCGACGGGGTCATCCTGCCTGGGTCCTGGATTTCCCGGTTAGTAAACGGTGCGCGCGGCGCTCCCCGAAGGGGACCCGCCTTTCCCGCAAAGGCCATCCCCGG
>DATIPL010000136.1:0-3940 GCA_035471965.1 Gammaproteobacteria bacterium | reverse complement strand
TTAATTACGTTGCATACCCTCCCAGAAGGTTATGAGGTAAACCCCAAGAGCGATCTTTGTCCTGTATGTCCAAATTGTCACGCAATGCTACACCGTAGGAATCCGCCATATACGGTTGACGAATTAAGAGTGCTTCTGAGTAAAAAGTCGTGAAGCGGAATATGTGGATTAAACAGCGCCCACCGATCTCGCGCGGCCCATCAACTTTCTCGCCGTCCTCGTACCAGGCATCGAAACGATTCCAGTAAAAGCCGACATACCCGGCGAGCGGCGGACGCACATATAGGTGCAGGCCTGGACTCATAGCAGTCGTTGGCGAAGAAACGGTGGATGCTACAGATCTGACCGGACCTCGGTTACGCTTGTTTTCGTCTCCCCTTTCATCTTTTAAAGGGTACCGGCCGCGGTCGAGCCGAACGGCTTTGACCTCGAACCGCACCCAAAATCGCGCCTGTGCGCTGTTCGCGGCCCAGGCTGTATCGCCTTTGCCCACCCATTAACGACCAAAAAGGGGAAATTCGGGCACTCGGCCCGGTGAAAGACTGATAGACTGAAATGTTGTTTTCCAAGGGGCATTGCATGATCCAGTCAGTCAGCAGCGGCGGAAGCGGGGGATCGGGCCCGCCCGACCTGTACGAAATTCTCAAGAGGTTCACGAGCAGGTTCAGGAGTGGCGGCTCGTCGAAGCAGGCGGGGACAGGGGTCGTCGGCGCCGTCGTCCTGGTATTGCTGGTATGGGCCGCAATGACCTCCTTCTACACCGTGCAACCGGAGGAGCGCGCTGTCGTCAAGCGCTTTGGCTCCGTGGTCGGCATTACCGATCCCGGTCTGCACTTCAAGCTCCCGTTCGGCATCGATCAGGAACAGCTCGTGGCAACCGAACGCGTGCTCAAGCAGGAATTCGGTTTCCGTAGCGCGGGCACGCGCGCCGGCGGGCGCACGGCCTACAGTACCGAGCAGTTCGAGGATGAGTCATTGATGCTCACCGGCGACCTCAACATGATCGATGTGGAGTGGGTCGTGCAGTACCGGATTGCGGACCCCATCAAGTTCCTCTACGAGATGCGCGAGCCTACACGCACCCTGCGCGATATCTCCGAATCCGTAATGCGCCGCATCGTCGGCAACATGCTGGGCTCGGAAGTCCTGACCATCGGCCGGGTGGAAATCCAGCAGACGGCGGGCGAAGAGATTCAGCAAATCCTGGATGGTTATGACGCCGGCATCCGGATCAGTACCGTCGAAATGCAGGATGTCGTTCCACCGCCGGCAGTGCAACCCGCCTTCAACGAGGTCAACGAAGCCCGCCAGGAACGTGAGCGCATGATCAATGAAGCGCAGAAGCGTGTGAACCAGGAGATTCCGAACGCGAAAGGTGCGGCCCTGCGAACGGTCGCTGAAGCCGAAGGCTACGCGACGGAACGCGTGAACCGCGCTGAAGGCGAAAGCCTGCGCTTCTCGGCCGTACTCCGCGAATACCGCGAGGCGCCGGACGTCACGCGTTCGCGGCTCTACCTGGAGACGCTGAACGAGGTGTTGCCCACCATCGGCCAGGTGCTGGTCGTGCAGGATGGACAGGTCGGACCCCTGCCGTTGCTCGATGTCAATCGCACGGGTGAACGCCGCGCCACGGGAGAGGAACGATGAAAAGCCTTGCTCTTGCAGTCGTCGCGGGCCTCGCCCTGGTGCTCGGAAGCCTGGTCTTCTACACGGTGGACGAGGCGGAACAGGCGATCGTTGTCCAGTTCGGTGAGCCGATTGGCGATGTCATCAGTGAACCCGGCCTCAAGGTCAAGCTGCCGTGGCAGAACGTGCGCTATTTCGACAAGCGCCTGCTGGTCTGGGACGGCGACGTGACCCAGATACCGACGCTCGGGCGCGAATTCATCCTCGTGGATGCCACTGCCCGCTGGCGCATCAACGACCCGCTGCTGTTCCTGACCAGTGTCCGCGATGAGAACGGTGCACGTACCCGGCTCGACGACATCATCGATTCAGTCGTGCGCGACATGGTCTCGTCCACCGAGCTCGAGGAAATCGTCCGCTCGAAGGACTGGAAAGTGGATGTCGAGGAGCTGGATGATCCGGCACTCGCGGAGCGCGGCGATGTCAACCTGGAGCAGCAGCCACAACTGGGTCGGGAACTGCTTGAATCGGGCATTCTGGAACGGGCCAAGGACTCAATGCCTGCACTCGGCATCGAGCTGCAGGATGTGCGCATCAAGCGGGTCAATTACATCGACTCCGTCCGTCGCCAGGTGGAGAGTCGGATGACCGCCGAACGCCAGTCGATCGCCGAGCGGTTTCGTTCCGAGGGCAAGGGGCGCAGCCAGGAAGTGCTCGGCAACATGGAGCGAGAACTGCGGCGCATCCGCTCGGAAGCCGAACGCGAGGCCGAGGAGATTCGTGGCAACGCCGATGCCGCTGCGACCCGGATCTACGGCGAGGCGTTCGGTGCCGATCCGGAGTTCTACTCCTTCTTCCGCACGCTGGAGAGTTACCGCGCCCTGGGCGAGAACAGCACGCTCATGCTCCGCGCCGACTCCGACTTCTTCCAGTACTTCGAGCAGCCTCAGGTGCAGTGATCGCGTAAAGGAACAATGAGGTCAGGTCTTGCAATGCAAGATATTTTCAGTATTTGATTGCAAGACCTGACCCTTTCCCTTGATTGAAGGTGCCTGGCCATGAGCGAGGTGGCACTGAGCGAAGCGGAAATCCAGGTCCTCGCCTCGCTGTACAAGGCGGAAGCCGAGGAGGCGGATACCGGCAAGAGTGCGCTCGAAGAAGGCGGCACACGTTACTGGTGGTTCCAGGAAGACTGGACCGACGCCTTTCCGCGTCTGCTGGCGAAGGGTCTGATTGATGGCGACGAGCAAAGTTACCACCTGACCCGTTCGGGCCGTCCGGTCGCCGCTCGGTACCATGCCGAGCGGCCGGACATGTATTGGTACTATTACCAGAAGTTCTATCCCGCAGCGCGGGCCAGCGCCGCCCATTCTCGACTTTGCGAGCGGGTCTTCGGCATGGACCTCACACAGGAAGGCATGACGGACATGCCTGCTCTGCATCATCTACTGCAATTGCTTGATATCAAGGCTGACGACCATGTGCTGGATCTTGGCTGCGGTGCAGGGGGCATCGCTGAGTATGTATCCGACAAGCTGAGCGCGCATGTAACCGGAGTGGACTATGCAGCGCCGGCCATTGCCGAGGCACGGGAGCGCACCGAGGACAGGCGATCTCGCTTGGAGTTCGTGAACGGCGATATGAACTGCCTTGAACTGCCGGAACAATCGTTCAAGGTGGTGATCTCACTCGATACCCTTTACTGGGTCGCCGATCTGAAGGATACGATGAGGCAGATTGAAAAACTGCTGAAACCGGGCGGGCAGATGGGGATTTTCATGTTGAGTGACGTTCCGAATGGACGCACGGCGGATGACTATAGTGCCAGTGAAACGTCGCTCGGTCGGTGCTTGGGCAAGCTGGGACTGGCTTTCGACGCCCACGACTACACGCTTCAGAATTCCGCCTTCTGGTATCGCAATTACGAAGCCGCGAAGTCCTTGCGTGACGAATTCGAGAAGGAAGGCAACGGCTTCATCGCAGCGAGCCTGATCCGAGAGGGTGAGGAAGATTTCCTGCCGTCGATCGAAGCGGGGACCCTCGTTCGATATCTCTACCACGTCCGTCTTTGAGCAGCGCTAGTGTCGCGGTCGAAAGACGCCGAACAGGTGCCTACCGTCCAGCGCGCGTCCTTGGCGCACCCTCGCGGATGACGTGTGCCCGGATACTCTCGCGCCACTCGCGGCCGTTCTCGTCGCGCCACCACACGACGGTGTCGCTGTCCGTCGGGAACTTGTAGGGCGGCACGCGGGGGTCGTTGTCCGGGTGCCAGCGCTTGGCGAGCTCGGGATAACAGGCGGCGAAGTTGTTCTCG
>DATIPL010000135.1:0-3521 GCA_035471965.1 Gammaproteobacteria bacterium | reverse complement strand
GCGCTGATGCTGCTTTACACGGCGGTGGTCTTCTGGCTTGCGGCATTGCGCTTCCGCAAGAAGGTGGCCTGAGATGCGGCTGGCGACGCTCATGCTGAAGGAGATCATCCAGTTCTCCCGGGATCGGGTGATCCTGCTGTTGATACTGTGGCTGTACACCGTCGAGGTGGTCATCTGTTCCTACGCGCTGACTTTCGACGTGAAGCATTTACCGCTCGTCGTGGTGGATTTCGATCGCAGCGTCGCGAGCCGCAACCTGCAGGAGAAATTTTCGGTTACCGAGGCTTTCGATCTGATCGGTCACGCCGGCAACGAAGAGGAGGCCGGCGGCTGGCTTCAGTCGGGGGAGGCGGTCCTGGCGCTGGTGATCCCGGACGGGTTTCAGCGCCGACTGCGCCGCGGCGAATCGCCCGGGATCCAGCTACTCCTGGACGGCAGCAATTCGAACACCGCAGCGATCGCGCGCGGTTACGCCGTTCAAATCTTGCAGCGTTTTCACCAGGAAGAGATTCCCGGCGGCGCGACTCCTGGAATCGGGGCGCGGCCGCTGGTGCGTGTCTGGTACAACCCGGATCAGACTTTCACCTCGTTCATGGTCCTGTCGATGATCGCGCTTGCCGCACTGATGGTCGGCATGATCCACCCGGCTGCCTCCATAGTGCGGGAGAAGGAGGTCGGGACCATCGAGCAGCTGATGGTCACACCCATCAGCACCGGCGAGCTGTTCGCCGCCAAGACCGTACCGACGCTGGCAACGGGCCTGTTATCCGTGTTTCCCAGCCTCCTCATTGTCTGGTGGTTCGGAGTTCCTCTGCGCGGCAGCCTGCCTTTGTTCCTTGCGCTCACCGCGTTGTTTCTCCTCAGCGCCATCGCGATGGGCGTGCTGGCGGCGGCCATAAGCAGAACGCTTCAGCAAGCATTGCTGCTGTCGTTTTTCAGTCTGTTCCCCATCATGTTCCTTTCGGGAACGCTGGTGCCGGTGGAGAGCATGCCGGATTTTCTGCAAAGCCTTTCGCTGCTCAGCCCGTTGCGCTATTACATGGACGTGATTCTGGGTGTCTTCCTGAAGGGCGCGGGAATGGCGGAATTGTGGCCCCAGGCGGCCGCGTTGCTGGGCATCGGCGTTGTGCTGTTCGGGATCGCGCTGAGCGTATTTCGCAGACAGTTGACGTGAAAGCAGGCGGCCGCGGGGATGGCGCCGGTCTGACGGGGCGGCCCGTGCTTCCAGTCTCCGTCCCATTGGTCTTCGGCGGACTGAAACCGATGCGCCGGTGCCGGCCAGGAGCGGGCCGGCGCCCTCGGGCCGGAAAGCGAATCAGCTATTGCGGGAGGTCACGCGGTCATGTCCATCAGTCAGGCACTGGGCGTGAGAGTAATCCGACAGCACCTCGATGATGCGGCAGTCCGCGACGGTCCCGCCGCGGCATTGCTCGATCATGCGCTCCAGCTCCCTCTCGAGTCCTTCGAGCCGCCGGATACGTTCTTGGACCTGCTTCAGGTGGCGGCGGGCGACCGCATCCACCGCCTCACAGGACGCACCCGGCCGATCCCCTAAGGCCAGCATTTCCCGGATGTCGTCCAGCGAGAACCCCAGCTCCCGGGCGTGGCGGATGAAGGCCAGGCGGGCGACGTCCCGGGGCGCATAAATGCGCTGATTGCCGGGGGTGCGGGCCGGCCCGGGCATGAGCCCGACCGCCTCATACCAGCGGATGGTCTGGACCTTGCAGCCGGTTTCCCGGGCCAGCCGGCCGATGCTGAGTCGCGGAGTCGTCACGGGGGTTGAACCTACAGTTACTGTAGATCGTAGAGTTCTTCGTCATGGGTCACAACCGCCGCACGCCGATGCTTCGCCATGGGTAGCCGCTGCTGCGACAACCAGGCCGGGTTCGAAGGCATTTCGGCCGGTTTCCGCCGTGCGCTGATTCTGGTCATCGCCATCAATGCGTCGATGTTCATCGTCGAGACCTCGAGCGGATTCTACGCCGCGTCCATGGCGCTCCGCGCCGACGCGCTTGATTTTCTCGGCGATACTCTGACCTACGGAGTCACCCTGCTGGTCATCGGGCAGCCGCTTCGCCGGCGGGCCGCCGCCGCAATGCTCAAGGGGGCGAGCCTGGCGCTGATGGGGTTGTGGGTGTTCGCCGCGACGCTGTATCAGGCGCTGGTGCTGGAGCAGCCGAACGCTCTGGTGATGGGATCCGTGGGTCTGCTGGCGCTGGCGGCAAATCTTTGCAGCGTTCTGCTGCTGCTCCGCTGGCGCGACGGTGACGCCAACGTGCGCTCGGTCTGGCTCTGCAGCCGCAATGACGCCATTGCCAACGTTGCCGTCGTCGCCGCGGCCGCGGGCGTTTTCTCGGTGGGCAACGCCGTTCCGGATCTCGTCGTCGCCGGGATCATCGCGGGACTGTTCCTGTACTCGTCGGCACGAATCGTGGCGCAGGCGAGGAGGGAACTGGTTCTCGCTTGAAGATGCGCAGGTGAGAAACGGCCGGATCGGACGGCCGCCGAGGCGCCGGCCGCTGGCACATCGATCAGTCGGCTGCTTCTGCCCGTGCAGGCGCCTGGTGTGAAGCCCGCAGCGAAACGAGGCGCTCGAGCAAGGGTTTACCCGCCGGCTTGCCGGAGAAGGCGTCGAGCATCACGCGTCCGCTGGCCTCGTCGAAGTTGTACAGCCGCTCTTTGGGCCAATTCTCGTCGCTGCGCACTTTGACCGCGACGACGATGATGCGCGATCGTCGACCGTGGTAGCCGCTGGCTTCGGTCAGCTCCATGGACTCCATGCGATCCCAGGGAATCAGCTGGCCCCGCTCCAGGGCAATGCCGGCGCGCATGTACTGTACGATCCCATCCTCGGTGACCGCGAATATTCGTGCCGGACGAACGAGCTGCTTGATCCCGACGAAAGTGGTGACAGCGGAAGCGACAAACAGAATCCAGAGCACCACCTTGAAAACGACGTGAAGCGGGTCGGGAAAGACGAGCTTGAAAAAAAGTCCGTCCAGCGCGACGAGCATCAGTCCGAGGCCGACAATCAGAACCGAGACCGCCACCACCGGGCGCACGCGGACGGTAAGCAAAGAATGGGATCCATCGATAGTCAAAGCTTCACTCCGGGTTCTGGGAACTTGGCCGTATCCTGCGTCTACGAACTCCGCGCGCCTAAAATAATAATAGACATGCCCGTCAGGGTTACCAGGGAACCCGTGATATCCCATGACGTGGGCCGCACCCCGTTGACCGCCCACAGCCAGGCCACGGCGACCGCCACGTAGACGCCCCCGTAAGCCGCGTAAATCCGGCCCGCGGCCGTCGGATGCAAGCTGAGCAGCCAGAAGAAGAGCGCCAGGCTGAGCGCGGCCGGCACCAGCAGCCAGGCGCTATAGCCGTGCCGCAGCCACAGATAGGGCAGGTAGCAGCCGAGGATCTCGGTGACGGCGGTGAGAATGAACAGTCCGGCAGTCTTGAACAGGAACATGAGCATCGCCCCAGGGTGTGATTGCTGAAGGGAAGACAGTCGCGCC
>DATIPL010000134.1:0-1625 GCA_035471965.1 Gammaproteobacteria bacterium | reverse complement strand
CTTCAACACTGCCCAGCTGAACTTGGAGTGGAGCAGTGGCGCATTCAGCGGCGGCATCCAGGGCTTCTACCGAGATCAGGTCGATTTCCTCAACCGCGAGCCGCTCGACAGCCTGACCACTTTCGACGTCCACTTTACCTGGCGCACCCCGTGGAACGCCGATCTCAGCCTCGGCGCCAGCAATATCCTCAACAGCGGCGCGGACGACCAGAGCGCCACCGACAGCCAGTCGACCGATCCCTTCGAGTCGATCTATGGCCGTATTCCCTACGTCCGTTACAAGCAGGACTTGTAAAACCGCGCGTTTTCGTGGAGTAATCTGGCCGCATTTGCGGTCATTACAGTCGTGTTAGACTGCAGCGATTTTCTCCGAAGGGCATAAAATGAGCTCAGATTTCCTCAGCCGCTTGCGGCGCACAGCGCGACGCGCGCGCCTGACCCTACTTCTGACCGCGTTATGGATGCCGGCTGCGGTGACAGCCCAACAGGGTTTCGCGTCACTCGAAGAGCAGATGACGGGCGAGGAGTTCCGGGCAGCCGGCCTGGAGAAGCTGACACCCGAGGAACTCGCCGCCCTTAACGAATGGATCCGGGCCCATTCCCTGGCCACCCTCGACTCGCCCAAGTACGCGGCGTCGGGCTCGGTGGCGAACACCGGGGGCAGCGAGGAATCTGCGCCGCCCGCCATCGAGGAAATGGAGCGTAAACCCATCGTGACCCGCATCAACGGTTCCTTCTCAGGCTGGGACGGACAGACCGTCTTCCGTCTGGAGAACGGCATGATCTGGGCCCAGGCCGACAAGGACAAGTTCTACACCCAGGAAATCAGGAATCCCACCGTGACCATCAAACCCGCGCTGTTCGGGGCCTGGAAGTTGTCCGTCGAAGGTTACGACGAGGAGTGCAGGGTCGAGCGCATCCAGTAGCGCACCGATTCACTCACCCGGAGCGGCGATTCTCCCTTTTTTGCCGCCGCGCACGGAACAGCAGGACACGCAACACCAGGTAAGCGACGGCACAAGCCATCATCAGGTAATAGGGGCCGTAGCTGTTCACGGGCATCTGGAAACCACCCGTCGCCACCCAGTACCAGGCGAACGCCGCGATCACCGCCGTCATCACGGCGTATGTCATCATGTTCAGGCGGTAGATGTGGGTGCGCAGCCTGCGCTCGCGAAACCGCTGCAGGTCTTCCTCGCTCACCTCACCCAGCTCAAACCCGCAGTTGCTGCAGATCGCAGCGCGGCTGGAGACTCGCTTGCCGCATTGTGGACAGGGGGCGATCGACATTCGGTTCAAACCCGCGTTCGTTCGAAAGGCGAAAAACCATAGCACATCCTGGCATCTTCCTTGCCTTTCGGTGCTCCGTCTGCTCGCAGGCCGCCCCAACGCCTGCCGAGGGCGAATTCTAAATAAAAGCGCTTTTGGCACCAATGACTTATATGGTTTTTTAGCCTGTAATACTGTATACTTGAACAGTATATTTTCAGGGCAAGAATCATGACCAAAACCTGCTGCAAATCCGCCGATTTCTTCACCCCGCTCGGCACTCGAATCGCGGAACTCGTCGCCCACCTCGATGCCGGCGAATACCAACTCCTCGTCATGCTCGGTGAATTCGACGA
>DATIPL010000133.1:0-3101 GCA_035471965.1 Gammaproteobacteria bacterium | reverse complement strand
ACGTTGGGCTCGCGGCCTTCCCGTCTGGCGCGCTCCACCTCGAAGGATTCCTGGGCTTTGAGCACGCGGATAACCTGGAGCATGGCGTCGGGGTCATAGCCGGTGCGGGCCAGGTATTCGGCCCCCAGGCCGTCGGCCTCGAGCTCGTGCTCGCGCCCGTAACCGCGTATCAGCGCGCCGCCGAAAAGGGAATAGACGTTCTGCGCGGCCGCAGTGCGCAGCTCCGGAAGAAAAATGGCGCCCACGGTATAGCCGAGACCGGCGGCCTGCTGGGCGCTGTACTGGCGCACGCTGTGACGCGCGGTGACGTGGCCGATTTCATGCCCGAGAACTGCGGCAAGCTCGGCCTCTGAATTGAGCATCGCCAGCATCCCGCGGGTGATGTAAATGTAACCGCCGGGGAGGGCAAAGGCGTTGACCTCCTCGCTGTCCAGCACGGTGAATCGGTACACCAGATCGGCGCGGTGGCTGCGTCTGGCCAGTCGCTCGCCCACCTGCTGGACGTAGCTCTGAAGTCCGCGGTCCTCGTACCGGCCGTATTGCTTCAGGATCTGGTCATGGGCCTGCCGACCGAGGGCAAGCTCCCGGGACTCGTCCATGAGCACGAAATCGCTCTGGCCGGTGACGGGATTCTGGGCGCAGGCGCTCAGCGCGCCCGCGGCGAGCAGCCCGACAATCAACGTCTTGATTGTTCTCATGCGCGACATTTTACCCGTCGTCACCGGGCCCATCGGGCTGATCTGTAACGCCGGGCGCCATCGACCTGTGTACCTCCAGACCCGAACCGCTCCGCCCGGGTTCCCCGCCTTTCATGGGGACCGGGAAAGGGTGCAAGCACGGGGGGCGAGGGCGAGGTCGAGGTCGTGAACCCGATTGCGCCGTGTTCGTCGCAAACGGGTCGCGAGCGAAGCGACCAGGGGAGTGCCACGAGGAGCGCGCCGGCCAGGAGCCGGGGTCGGCGCGGATCCCTCGCCCTCAGTCCAGCACGCGCAGGGCGGCGGGGTGACGCAGCGTAATTCGAAGCTCGCTTCCGCGCCGCTCCACGTAGCCCCGCACCTCGATGCGGCGCCCGGCGAGGCGGCGTATTGCACCCTCCTTGAAGTGGATCAGGTCTTTCTTCGGGATTCGGACGGCCACCCCGGGCGCGAGATTCAGCCACAGGTTTTTCCTCCCCTCGCCGATACGCTCGACCTTCCCGGTCACGATGCGGAACCCGCGCGTGCTCGCCGTGAGGCCGTCGGCATCGGCGGGGCGGAATCGATCCAGCCGCCAGATCCCCCGGTTGCCCGCACGTGCGGCGTGCTCCAACTGCGCGTAGCAATCGTGGTTCCATTCGTTGGGCGGAACCACCAGGGTGGCCGCCAGCCCGGCTGTCAGGAGCTCCGACTGAAGATTGCGGCCGCCGGGCAGAAAAACGTGGGCGAGTAGCCGGCCATAACGGTCGAAGCGTTCGCTATCGAAGCGAAGCTTCACCCGGCTACCCGGCGCCGCAAGGGACTCGAGAAAGGTCCTGGCGGGCTCGCCGAAGGGCTCCGCCGGACGATCGTCGTGACCGAGTTCCGGAGTATTGATGCCCAGCAGTCGCACCCGACGCCCGTCGAAAAGCTCCAGGGTGTCGCCGTCAATGACCTCGCGCACGACCCCGTGGTCGTCGTAGCGGGACGCGGGACAAGCCGGCGCGGATTCCGCGGCGGATCCGCCGGCGATCCACGGCAGAGCGAGAAGGACGGCGAAAAGAAATGAAAGGGCTCGCTTGAATGGCGCCCTGCGTGGAAGGGGGGCCGTCACCGGCGATGGCGACGCGACGACGCCGCCGTGATGGGGTCAGCCCAGGCCGTACTTGCGGCGGAACTTATCCACCCGCCCGGCGGTGTCCATGATCTTTTGCTGGCCGGTGTAAAACGGGTGGCAGGCGGAGCAGACCTCCAGATGCAGATCCTCGCCCAGCGTAGAGCGGGTCTTGAAAGAGTTGCCGCAGCTGCAGTTGACGGTGATCTCTTTGTATGCGGGATGAATGTCCGGTTTCATGACGCGACTCTGATACGGTTGAGGGGACGCTTCTTCCCCTTAAAAACGCGCGCGATTTTATAGCAGTTGCCGGCCGGGTGCAAAAACGCCCTGCCGCGCGCGACCCGGAGAAATGCCGCCTGGAACGGTCATCAATCGATGCCGAGGTCGTTCCAGATGGCGTCGATGCGGGTCTTGACCTCTGCGCTCATGGCGATCGGCCGGCCCCATTCCCGGTCGGTTTCGCCCGGCCACTTGACGGTCGCGTCGAGCCCCAGCTTGGAGCCCAGTCCGGCGACGGGTGAAGCGAAATCCAGATAATCGATCGGTGTGTTCTCGATAATCGTCAGGTCGCGGGCGGGGTCGGTGCGGGTCGTAATGGCCCAGATCACGTCTTTCCATTCACGCACGTCGACGTCATCGTCGGTGACGATGACGAACTTGGTGTACATGAACTGGCGCAGGTAAGACCACACGGCGAACATTAAACGCTTGGCGTGTCCCGGATACTGTTTACGCATGCTCACCAGCGCCATGCGATAAGAGCACCCTTCGGGCGGGAGGTAGAAATCCACGATCTCGGGAAACTGTTTTTGCAGTATGGGCACGAACACTTCGTTCAAGGCGACGCCAAGCACGGCCGGCTCGTCCGGCGGGCGTCCGGTGTAGGTGCTGTGGTAGATGGGCGCATCCCGGTGGGTGATGCGCTCGACGGTGAGCACCGGGAACCGCTCCACCTCGTTGTAGTAGCCGGTGTGATCGCCAAAGGGCCCTTCGGGCGCCGTGTCGCCGGGATGAATGAATCCCTCCAGCACGAATTCAGCGCTCGCCGGGACCTTCAGCTCGCCCACGCCGCAGTCCACCAGCTCGGTGCGCGCGCCGCGCAGGAGACCGGCGAAAGCGAACTCGGAGAGCGTGTCGGGTACCGGGGTGACGGCGGCGAGCATGGTCGCGGGGTCGGCGCCCAGAGCAACCGCCACCGGAAACGGTTTGCCCGGGTGCTTCTGACACCAGTCGCGGTAATCCAGCGCGCCGCCGCGATGGGCGAGCCAGCGCATGATGACGCGGTTCCTGTCGATCACCTGCTGGCGGTA
>DATIPL010000132.1:0-4097 GCA_035471965.1 Gammaproteobacteria bacterium | reverse complement strand
ATCACTGTTCCAGGGAGCTGAGCCCCGGCGCCGGCCCACTCCGTGCCCCGTCCGCATCCCTTCGGCCCGCCATATTTGACTGTATTACTCAGGAAACTTACGATACCTGAGTAAATTAGTCAGGAATTCCCCACGAATTGTGCGGGAATTTCAAAGACGTTAGAAAACAGACAGTTATGGCAGCCCGAAACGAAACCGTCGAAGCCCTGGTGCGCAGAAGGTACGCGCACGGCTTTTTCACCGAAGTCGAGGCCGATACCGTCCCGCCCGGGCTGGACGAGGACGTCATCGCGCACATCTCCGCTAAGAAGAAAGAGCCGCGGTTCATGCTCGAGTGGCGGCTGAAAGCCTACCGTCACTGGCTCACCATGAAGGAGCCCAAGTGGGCCAACGTCCACCACCCGCCGATCGATTTTCAGGCGATTTCCTACTACTCGGCGCCCAAGTCCAGGGAGGATGCGCCCAAGAGCCTGGACGAGGTGGATCCGAAGCTGCTCGAGACCTACGAGAAACTCGGCATTCCGCTGGCGGAGCGCGCGGCGCTCGCCGGCGTCGCCGTGGACGCGGTATTCGACAGCGTTTCCGTCGCCACCACCTTCAAGGACAAGCTGGCGGAAAAAGGCATCATCTTCTGCTCCTTCTCCGAAGCGGTGCAGGAGCATCCGGAGCTCGTGGAGCAATACCTCGGGACGGTGGTGCCCTATACCGACAACTTTTTCGCCTCGCTCAACTCGGCGGTGTTCACCGACGGCTCGTTCTGCTACATCCCCACGGGCGTCCGCTGCCCCATGGAGCTGTCCACCTACTTCCGCATCAACGCCGCCAACACCGGCCAGTTCGAGCGCACCCTGGTGATCGCCGAAGAAGGCAGCTACGTCAGCTATTTGGAAGGCTGCACCGCGCCCACCCGGGACGAGAATCAATTGCACGCGGCGGTGGTGGAGCTGATCGCGCTCGAAGGCGCGCAGATCAAGTATTCGACGGTACAGAACTGGTACCCCGGCGACGAAAACGGCAAGGGCGGGGTCTACAACTTCGTCACCAAGCGCGGCGAGTGCCGCGGCGACGACTCCAAAATTTCCTGGACCCAGGTGGAAACCGGCTCCGCCATCACCTGGAAGTACCCGAGCTGCGTGCTTCGCGGCAACAACTCCGTGGGCGAGTTCTATTCCGTTGCCCTGACGAATCTCTATCAGCAGGCAGACACCGGCACCAAAATGATCCATCTGGGTGAGAATACCCGCAGCACCATCATTTCCAAGGGCATCTCCGCCGGCCACGGACAGAACTCCTACCGCGGACTGGTTCAAATCGGAAAGCAAGCCGAGAACGCGCGCAACTATACCCAGTGCGATTCCCTGCTCATGAGCGACAAGTGTGGCGCGCACACCTTCCCCTATATGGAAGTGAAGAACCCCACTGCCAATGTCGAGCACGAGGCCACCACTTCGAAAATCAGTGTAGATCAGCTTTTCTACTGCAGGCAGCGGGGCATTTCCCAGGAAGACGCGGTATCCATGATCGTCAACGGTTTCTGCAAGGAAGTGTTCAAGGAGCTGCCGATGGAGTTCGCCGTCGAGGCGCAGAAGCTTCTGTCGGTGAGCCTGGAAGGCGCGGTTGGATAACTGATCCGATTGTCGAATATCGAATATCGGGGCGGAGGATGACGCGTTTACCCGATATTCGAACTTCGATATTCGATATTCGAAATTGAATTCAGATACGGATACATAATGCTCTCCATCAAAAACCTCCACGTCACCGTCGACGGTAAAGAGATCATTCGCGGGCTGAACCTGGAAGTGAAGGCCGGCGAGGTTCACGCCATCATGGGCCCGAACGGCTCCGGCAAGAGCACCCTGGCACACGTGCTGGCGGGCCGCGACGGGTATGAAGTGACTCAGGGAGAGGTGAGCTACGAAGGCAAGAACCTGCTGGAGCTTTCCGCCGAAGAGCGTGCCTGTGAAGGCGTGTTTCTGGCCTTCCAATACCCGGTGGAGATCCCCGGGGTGAACAATACCTATTTCCTGAAAGCGGCGGTCAACGCCGTGCGCAAACACCGCGGCGAACCCGAGCTGGACGCCATGGACTTCCTGTCCCTGGTCAAAGAAAGGCTCAAGGTCCTGCACATGGACGAGTCGCTTCTGCAGCGAGCGGTGAACGTGGGTTTCTCCGGCGGCGAAAAAAAGCGCAATGAAATTTTTCAGATGGCGATCATGGAGCCCAGGCTCGCGATCCTCGACGAGACCGACTCCGGGCTCGACATCGACGCGCTGAAGGACGTCGCCGTAGGCGTCAATGCGCTCAGGGGCGACGACCGGGCGATCATCATCGTGACTCATTATCAACGCCTGCTGAACCATATCGTGCCCGATCAGGTGCACGTCCTCGACAGCGGACGCATCGTCAAGTCGGGCGACCGCGAGCTGGCGCTGCAGCTCGAAGAGCAGGGCTATCTGTGGGTTCGCCAGGAGGCCGCCTCGGCATGAGCGAAGTCTCTGCCGCCGTTCGACATTACGTCGATCAGTTCGCCAGGGTGGCGGGCTCGCTACCCGGCGACGATCTGCCGTGGCTCAAAGCCAGGCGGGAATCCGCCATAAGGCGCTTTTCCGAGCTCGGCTTCCCGACGCCGCGAAACGAAGCCTGGAAATACACCCGCGTCGCGCCCATCGAGAAACGCGCCTTCGTTCCTCCCACGGGAATCTCCGAGGTGTCCCCCGCCGACGTGGAACGCTTTTACCTGTCGGAAACGGATTGTCATCATCTGGTGTTCCTCGACGGTCGCTATTCGGCCTCGCTGTCGAGTCCCGGGGAGCTGCCCGAGGGCGTTCTGATCGAGGATTTGTCCGGCGCGCTCGAGCGCGCCCCTGAGCTGCTCGAGGAAATACTCGCCGACGGGGATGCGGACGACCGCCACGCCTTTTCGGTACTGAATTCGGCATTCATGCACGACGGCGCGGTGATCAGGCTTCCCAGGGACGGCGTGGTCACCTACCCGATTCACCTCATATTCGTCGCCACCGGGCGGCAGGACGATTTCGTCACCAATCCGCGCGTGGTGATCCAGGCTGATCGAGGCAGCCGGGCGGCCATCGTGGAAAGCTTTGTAAGTCTCGACGATTCGGTGTATTTCAATAACGTGCGTACCGACGTCACGATCGGCGCCTCGGCGTGCATCGAGCACTACAAGCTGCAGCGGGAATCCGCAAAGGCCTACCACGTCTCGGATCTGCGCGTGCACCAGTCGGCCGGGAGCGGCTTTCACTCGCACTCCTTCTCTTTCGGAGGTGCCCTGGTGCGCAACGACATCCGCGTCGGTCTGGACGCCGAGGACGCAGCGTGCACCCTCAACGGATTGTTCATGGCCAGCGGCCGCCAGCACGTGGACTACCACACCTATATCGATCACCATCGGCCGCGCTGCATGAGCCGGGAGCTGTACAAAGGGATCCTCGGCGGACGCGCCCGCGGAGTGTTCAACGGCGCGGTGTACGTGCATCCCGGCGCGGTGAAAACCGACGCCCATCAGACCAACAACAATCTGCTGCTTTCCCGGGACGCGGAAATCGACACCAAGCCCCAGCTCGAAATCTACGCCGACGACGTCAAATGCTCCCACGGAGCCACCGTCGGCCAGCTGGACGAGAACATGCTCTTCTACCTGCGTTCCCGGGGAATCGGCGAGCAGGCCGCGCGCGGTCTGCTGGTGTACGGCTTCGCCCGGGACCTTGTCGACCGCATCGAGATCAAGGCCATACGCAACAGGCTGGCCGACTCGCTGCTGCAATGGCTGCCGCACGCGGACAAGGTAAGGGGATTAGTGCAATGAACCGGGTGGAGCGTCACACCCCGGCCCACGGAAGAAACCTTTTCGATGTCAACGAGGTTCGCAAGGATTTTCCGGTTCTGCACCAGACGGTCAACGGTCACCCCCTCGTTTATCTGGACAACGGCGCCACCAGCCAGAAGCCGCGGGTGATGATCGATACGGTCAGTCATTATTACGAGACCTTCAACGCCAACATTCACCGCGGGGTGCATTTTCTGAGCGAAAACGCTACGCGCGAATACGAGGCGTCGCGCGACACGGCGCAGAA
>DATIPL010000131.1:0-2160 GCA_035471965.1 Gammaproteobacteria bacterium | reverse complement strand
CGGCCACTACAACTGGCTTACAGCCGACTGACAAAAGGATTACGGATGAAAGCATAACGGATTACAGTGCTGTTCAATCATGCGGTGCAAATTAGCAAGCCTCGCGACCTTAATCGGACTGAGGCTTGGTAGCGCTGAGTTCGTATCGGTTGCAATCCCGGACTTCCCGTCGCGCTGGGAAAGAATGCTACGGGGTGGCGCGGGACGCCTCTATGGCCGATTGGCGGCGCTGCTGTAGGCGAACGGCGACAGGCGATGTAGTCCTAGACCTACGAAAGAAAACGCCGGCGCGGGGCCGGGGAAATGTCCATCTTGTGCAGTTAATGGAAGCTCGCCGAATCCTTTTCGGAAATCGGGACTTCGTATAACAGGACAATTGGCCGAGCCCTCAGGCAATCGATGGCCGCTGACTGTTGAGTTGAAATCCCGGCGAAGGGCGCTCGAAGATGCGAGAAAGGGCGGTTATCGTTCCTATACTCCCGAATCGACAGGAGCAAGAACCACGGCGGCGACGGCAGCGACCAGGATCCCGCATGGATTGAGTTGAGCATCTAGTCGCTCCCAGTTGCCCGGGGTATCAGGCTGCCGCCTGTCATATTCGTGCGTCTTACAAACCGTCGGCCGCGGCTTTTTTCTTGCACCGAGGGATACGTGTCGGGTCAACGCCGTGATATAGTGATTTTCGCTCACTCAAAAAAAGAACGATTTTCCTCCGTTGATCGTCTCGCGGGCTGGCGGGCACCGTTTCAGAGTCGCCGCTTGGCGACGCCCGCTCGAATCCCTTACGTTCCTGTACGGTAAGCGTCTGGCCACGGCCGCCAGGCCGACCGCCCCCCTTCGCAATTCGACGCTAAAGGAGGGCGCGCGGCTCGCGCACCCACATGCGGCCGGATCCTCGCTCAAGGAAACGAGGGGGCCTCTGCGATCGGATCGCATGTCGTGAAGGAGGGAGTGGAAATGAACCTCAAATTTCACCGTAATCTCTTGCTGCAGATTCTGTTTTTGTCCCTGGTGTCACCGGCGCTGCGCGCCCAGGTTGTGATTGAGCCGGGAGACCTGGTGGTGGCGGTGCCGCCGGGAACCAGTGGCGAGATTTCTACGCTCTTTATCGACTGTCTCCTGTGCAACTCCGCCCACTCCCCATCGAAGCTTCGGGCGGTGGCGAGACGCGATCTGCCCGGAGATTCCAGGATTGCATTGTTCATGTCGCGGGAGTTCGAAGTTTCTCCCTTGCTGGCCGAAAGCGAGGTCGATGGACTCATTCGATCGAGCTTCGACCTGGTCGGGACTCTCGGCGCACTCGGTTCGCTCAGCCGATCGCTTTATGACATCGGTGTGGTTTTAATCGACAAGGAAACTGGTCAATCCATCGCAGCGGAGACTGTGGCCTCGTCATTGCGCCAAGGGTCGAGCGTCTCCGTCACGCCGCCCGGGTCTCCCGTCGGTTTCCCTGTTCCCGACCCGCAGAGCGATCTGGTCGACACCGCCTTCACGCACCATTTGAGAGCGCCATTGCGGCGGGGTCACAGATATGAAATCAGGATCAACTTCGAGGTAAAAGCCCAGGTAGAGGACAGTATCCTGGATCCGATTGCAATTACCGCTTTCGCCGGTTCAAATTTCTTTCAGGGTCAGAGGGGACTAACCTGGAATAACTGCCTGGTCAGCCTGGCGCCGGATGACTTCGAGCGCATCACTGACCAAATTGCCGCTCATGATGCCGCGGCCGCGGCACAGCTTGCGCAGCACGATGCGGACATCAAGAGCGAGCTCGCAGACATCAAGGGCGAACTCGGGGATATCCGGGAGCAGCTCGACCGGATTGAGCGGCTTTTGCTTACCCCGCAGGGGCGCCGCCCGGGATTTCCGCTCAAGAGCGAGCGGCGAAGGAAATAGACGTACAGCTTCGGAGTCGACTGTTTGACTATTCGCCGGTCCGGGATCCGGCGCGGGCCGGGGCGTAATACTTCCAACAAGCTCTCCTGCCCCGCGGGAGGCGGGACAGGAGTGCCGGGCGCATCCATCTCCTCCTGGGGCGGCGTCACCCGCGCGAACACGATTTCCTGGCCGTTGTTGTTATCGACGAAGACGCCGTTGTTGTTCTGGGGAAACATCACCGGCAGACCGAGTGCATTGGTGACCGTGAAGGCGGCGACGAAG
>DATIPL010000130.1:0-3922 GCA_035471965.1 Gammaproteobacteria bacterium | reverse complement strand
GGTGGGCATGATGCCGCTCGAATATCGCGCCGTCGGCGAGCTGAACGCTATTCCCGGTCTCGTTGGCACGCCGGTGGTGAGCGTCGGTTACGGGCTCGACTGGGCGAAGGTCCCCGGTCGGAAACCCACTGCCGGCATAGGGCCCATGACCGATTTGGGAGTCGGCAGCGGCCTCAGGCGCATCGCCAGGCTCGGTCCCGTGCAGGGAGTGCACCCCAATTCGCTGCTGCCGCGGCAGGACGTGAGCCAAGGGGACGACACGGTGTGCTTCGGCGACTCGGGTTCGCCCTTGTTCCTCGAACTAGGCGGGGCGGTGGAACCGGTCATCTCGGGCGTGCTCTCCGGCTGGACCAACTGGTGCCAGGGATCCAAGGACCCCTACTACCGCATCGATCAGGATTCGGCTCACGAGTTCATCGACTGCGTCCTGACCTTCCAGGACGACGTGAAGAAGGCGTGTGATCTCTGCTCCGCGGAGAAAAACTTCGGACTCTGCGACGGCCTGTGATGAATCGGCTTTCGGAGTTCAAGCATTGACCGGAACAGATGCCGGAACCCGTTCGGGTTGCCGGTCGATTCAGGCGCCGGAGAGGACGGGGGACAATCGGAGTTCGTATCGTGTTCGTTTGAATCTGCCCCGGCAGCGGCGCGGATCAGTGACATACGAACCCCGAATGTCCCCTGCTGACGTGCTCGGCAGTTTCAGGGCCATCGTCCGTCACCCGATACGGAGAGCGAAATGGTCCCTGCGGCCGACCGAGCGCGCCCCCTCAGCCGGAACCGTTCCGGAACCGTGAGTCACCTCCGGTGAAACGCTTGACCATGTCATCGGCGCTCGTTGCCATAGGCATGGTGTGGGGAGCCACCATCCCTTTCACCAAAATCGCGGTGTCGTCCGGACATCAGCCGCTGGGGCTCATCTTCTGGCAGCTTCTTTTCTCGTCCATCGTGCTTGCCGGGATCTCCCTGCGCCGTCGCCTTTGGCCCCGGTTCAACCGGCGCACTCTGCTTTTCTTTCTCGTCATTGGACTCATCGGAACGATCCTGCCGAACAGTTTTTCCTATCTCGCCGCGGCACAGCTTCCGGCCGGCGTGATGGCGATCGTAATCGCCTCGGTGCCGATGTTCTCGCTGGCGATCGCCGGTACGCTTCGTATCGAGCGCTTTTCCCTGGTCCGCTCTATCGGCGTGCTGCTGGGAGCGGTGGCCGTTTCGATCCTGATCCTGCCTGAGACCAGCCTGCCCGAGCCCGAGAAGGCCGTCTTCGTTCTGGTGGCGCTGGTCGCGCCGTTTTGCTACGGCGCGGAGGGGAACTACATCGCCACGCGCGCGCCCCGCGAGGTGGACGCGATTACGACGCTTCTGGGCGCCTCGGTAATCGGCACCTTCATCGCTGCTCCGCTGGCGCTGGCCACCGGCACCTGGGTGGATTTGTTCGCGCCGTGGAACGCGCCGGAGTGGGCCGTGCTTCTGACCTCGTTTTTTCACGTCGGGGCCTACAGCGGATACATCTGGCTGGTGGGCGTGGCCGGACCGGTGTTTTCCAGCCAGGTCGCCTATGTAGTCACCCTGGCGGGCGTCTTCCTTAGCGCAATTGTTTTGAACGAAAGCTATTCGAGCTGGGTATGGATGGCGCTGGTTCTGATGATAGCCGGGCTCGCGCTGGTGCAGCCCCGGGAGGTCGAGCGCGCCGCCGCAACCAGTTAGCAGCGCGGGGTCATGAGGAGTTCGCAGGTCGCCAATCGCCGCAGGCGACCGGCGCTGTATGCGTTCAAGTCGCAATGTCAATCCGTTCGAATGCCCGGGTAAGGCTCAAGCTCCAATGGCATCGGCGACCAGACGATACTTCAAACGCGCGTCCGAGGCTGAACGATAGAAGGTAATCAGCTCGCGCCAGGGATCCGAGACCCGTTCGAATCCCGAGGCGAACGCCACCACGGTGCCCAGATCGGTGCGACCTTCCAGGACGAGCCAGCCGCCGAACAGGTACGCGCTCAGCGGGCCCAGATGGTGCAGGAAGTTGTTGAGAAACTTGAGCGTGTACTTGAGCAGGAAGATCCGCATCCGTAAACCATAAATTTGATTGATGCGCTCCACTGCGGCACGCTCAGTATCTGACCGATGCGGGTCCTCGTAATCGGCGACCTGCCGGCTCAGATTCCTCAGAATCTCGATGCGCTGCTTCGCGCGCCGATTGATGGCCTCCTGAATACGGGGAACAAAATAAAGCTGCGGCAGGCAGAACGCCATGCCTGCGAGAGCCATCAAGGGCTGAATCCACAGCATGTAGCCGAAAATGCTGACCAGGGTTCCCGCATGCAGCAAAGGTTCCGAGACGCTCTCCCCGACGAACGATCCGACCGGCTCCACCTCGGCGACCATCATGGAGACGCGGGAGCCCCTGTCCTTCGCGCTTTCTTCCGCGGTCTCCCCCGTGCCTGGCCCGCTCGCTTGGAAGGCGCGCCGTCTCAGGCTCCGCACGGTTCCTTCGCTCACGTACCCGCGGTAGATCCTGAGCGCGAGCTTGAGCCCGCCTTGCAGCAGAAGGACACTGAAGTAAGCGATACCGAGCCAGACGAGCAGGCTGAAATCCTCGCCTTCGATGGCGTCGTTGACGATCCGCCGCTGGAGCTCGAGCGGAACCATGGTGAGCGGAAAAACCGCAATCGTCAGCAGCACGAGTCCAAACTGGTGTCGGCGGCTCGTGCGCCAGATGTGGCGATAGAGGCTCTCAGGCAAACGGCCTCTCCGTGTCTTATTGGTCATGAAACGCAATCCTCTCGGCATGAGAGCCGCTGGTCATATCCACCGAACGCCGCCGGGCCGGAGCGTGAATCCGAGCAGGTCGCATTGCCGGTGGCTCGTCAGGAACCGGACCCCTTTGACGCGGCCTTTGTTCCCGAGATCAACGCTTCGTCCCGAGTTTGTAAGCCGTCGATTTGCATTCGTGCGCCCGCTGCGCCCATCGACCGCCGGAGCGCTTCGACGGCCCGCTCTTCTCTCCGGCATCCATAAGACGGAAAATAGGCGGGTTCCCTTCATATTCCGGAGCGACACCATGACATTGGCGGGCGATCGGCACGCGGCACCTGAACTCGTGGAGGCGCCCCTCAGGTTTCTCGCCGATAGGGAAAATGTCGCGGTTTACGTCGCCTCCGTGGGCGGCGGCGAGGTTCCCGAGCATGAGGGCAGTTTCGTCATGCAGCGGGTGTCGATTCATAACGGCCGGGCCCGTGCTCGAGCTTTCAGTCTCGACCGCGAAGGATTCGTGCTGGTGCCTCAGTTCACGAAGGTCCGCGACTTCTACGATGACAACCAGACCGCCACGATCTATGAGGACGAGGTCAAGGCGCTGGTCGAACGCGAAACCGGAGCGACCCGGATCGAGATCTTCGACCACACCCGGCGAGCGGTCTCCGAAGACACGCGCAAGTCGCGGCTGATCCGCGAGCCGGCCTCCACGGTGCATAACGACTACACCGCCGCTTCCGCGCCCAAGCGTTTGCGCGAACACTTCATCCACACGCCGGAGGAGGCGGAAAAACTTCTCGAAAGTCGCTTTGCCGTCGTCAATGTCTGGCGGTCCATTAAGGGCACGGTGCAGACCGCGCCGCTGGCGCTCTGCGACGCGTCCAGCGTCGCGCCTGAAGACCTGGTTGCGGTTACGCGAAAGGCCAAGGACCGTATCGGCGAGATCCAGATGGCGCTCCACAGTCCGCATCAGCGGTGGTACTACTTTCCCGGTATGACCATGGACGAGGCGCTGCTCATCAAGACCTTCGACTCGGAAACGGACGGCCGCGCCCGCTTCACGATCCACACCGCGTTCGACGACCCGGCGGCGCCCGCCCACGCGCCCTCCCGGGAGAGCATCGAGACGCGCTGCTTCGCCTTTTTCTGAGTAACATTGAGCGTTCGCAAC
>DATIPL010000129.1:0-5544 GCA_035471965.1 Gammaproteobacteria bacterium | reverse complement strand
AATCCTGGGTCGCGCTGCCCGCAGACGCTGAAGAAACCCATCCCGCATTCCACCACCACCCGAAAGATACGCTTCCGACGATCGAGCGGGACGGCGTAAACCTGCGTCTCATTGCCGGCGCCGCTTTCGGAGAACGATCCCCGGTGAAGACTTTTTCCGACATGTTTTATCTCGACGCGAGCATGTCCGCGGGCGACACGCTGGCGCTCCCCTCCGAGCATGAGGAGCGGGCAGTCTATCCCACGGACGGCGAGGTGACACTCAACGGGGAGGTGTTTCCGGCCGGCAGCATGGCGGTGGTCGCTCCCGGGATCGATGCGGTGCTCGAATGTCTCCGCGATGCGCGGGTCCTGCTTCTTGGAGGCGCGACCATGGACGGCGAGCGGCATATCTGGTGGAACTTCGTTTCGAGCTCCAGGGATCGCATTGAGCGGGCCAAAGCGGACTGGAAGGAGAACCGATTCGCCGGGATTCCGGGCGAGACAGAGTTCATTCCGCTCCCGGAGTCCTGAGCGCCGCGCGCTATGCGCCGGGCGACGGCGGCGAGAACAGGATCTTGTGCGCCGTCGCGCCGGCAATCATTGCGGCGACGAACAACACGACGTCGAGCCTGGCCGTGGCCAGCGCGGTGATCGCCGGCCCGGGACAGAATCCGGCGATACCCCAGCCCATTCCGAACAGCCCGGCGCCGGCGAACAGTCGAAAGTCCAGATCCTTTCGCGCGGGAATTTCGAAGCGCTCGGCGAACAGCGGCCGCGCGCGATTCTTCAACAACCAGAACCCGGGAATGGTGACTGACAGCGCTCCGCCCATCACCAGAAGCAGGGTCGGATCCCAGGCGCCGGCCACGTTCAGGAAACCGATGACCTTGGCGGGGTTGCTCATGCCCGAGATCACGAGCCCGAGCCCGAAAATGAAGCCGGCGGCGAGCGCATTCAAAAGCCTTGCCGTCATGGCAGCAGCTGTCGAAGCACGAAGGTGGTGAGCATCGCCACGCCGATGAAAACCAGCGTGGCGAAGACAGAGCGAACGGAGAACCGTGCAATACCGCACACCCCGTGACCACTGGTGCAGCCGCCACCGAGCCGGGTTCCGAAACCGACCAGAAATCCCGCCGCGATCAGCCACGGCGTAGATACGTCGAAACGAACGTCCAGGGGCGCCGAGGTCACGAGCTGGTAGACCCCGGCACCCAGCACGAGCCCGATCAGGAACAAGACCCGCCAGGCGTTGTCACCGGGGATCCGGGAAAGGAGCCCGCCGGCGATGCCGGAAATGCCGGCGATACGCCCTGATCCCGCCAGCAAAAGGGTGGCGGCGGCCCCGATCAGGACACCGCCGACGGATCCCGAAACCGGCGTAAAGCTCTCCATTATGCGTGCATCATATTCAACCGAGGGACTGCGTAATTGATCCCAGTCACCGAGCGCCGAGTCAACGGGGGCCGGTCATTTGGCCCGGGGACGCAAGCGTCGGGGTGCGGCCGGCGGTCAGGAGGCCGATTCAGCGGGCGGCCGCGCCGGCGCCTTCGGACACGGGCACGGGTTCGCGGTCACCACGACCGAAGATGCGATAGATCACCGGTATCAGCAGCAGACTCACCAGCGTCGAGAAGCTCAAGCCGCAGACAATGACAATCGCCAGAGGCTGAAGCATCTCGGCGCCTTCGCCCCATCCAACAGCAAGCGGCGTCATGCCGGCAACGGTGGTGAGGGTGGTCATCAGAATGGGCCGCAGTCTCAGCCGCCCCGCGCTCAGGATTGCCTCTTCCATGGGAATTCCCCGTTCGCGCTCGATTTCCACGTACTCGATGAGCACGATGGCATTATTCACGACGATACCGGCAAGCATGATCATCCCCAGCCACAGCGGCATCGAGATCGGCATCTCGAATGCGACAACGCCGGCAGCAACGCCGATAGCGGCGAAAGGCACGCCAAGCAGTATCACCATGGGGTTTCTCAGAGACTCGTACTGAACGGCCATGACAACGAGCACCAGGAACAACGCCAGCGCAAGAAGAATCCTTGCCAGCCGCTCACTCCTCTTCAGCGTGACGGAGTCGCCCCCGTCGTAGAGGGTGTACCCCTCCGGCAGCTCGAAGTCCTCGAGGCGCCGCTCGATCTCCGCCGTCACCTCGCCCAGCGTTTCGTCCCCGGCGATATTGCCGCTCACTTCCACGATGCGCTGCTGGCGATCCCGATAGATTGTGGATGGCGAATTGACCAGCTCCACGCTGGCAACGTCGCCGAGATACACCGCCAGATGATCACGATCGGCGGGGAACAACAGGATCGTTTCGAGATCGCGCGGGCTCGATAGCTCCGCGCGCGGCAGACGCACCCGCACGTCGAACTGGCGGTTTCCGTCGATGAAGTCCGTGACCACCAGTCCCTGCAGCGCGATTCGCAAAGCGCGGCCGACGGATTCGACATTCAGTCCGAGCGCAGCCGCCCGTTCGCGGTCGACGCGCACGGTCAGCTCCTGAACGATGTCCTCCGCGGAGTGCCGCGCGTTCTCCAGTCCCGGCACGGAGTCGATGAGCTCCACCACCCGCCTCCCCAGATCGGCGAGCACGTCGAGATTCGAACCCTGGATACGGATGCTGACCGCATCGTCGCCGCGGCCGAGGCGAATGCCTCGAATTCCCTCGTTTCGCATCCGAACCTGCAGCCCGGCAAGCTGAAGCCGGCCGATCTCCCTGTTCATGCGTTTGATCCATTCGGTGCCGCTTATTTCCCGCTCGGCCAACGGCACCAGCTGCACGCTGATACGGCTGCGGTTGGTGGCTTCGTACTGGGAGCGTCCGAAGACGTAGCCTCCGACCTGCGCGAATACCGATTCCACTTCCGGCTGGGCGCTCAGCAGCGTCTCGATACGCTCTACGGTGCGGTTCATCTCGTCGAGGCTGATGCCCGCATCGGCCACCAGATCCGCGCGGATTCTGCCGTCGTCGATCTGCGGAATAAAGATCTGCTTTCCACTCAGGAAGACCGGCCAGGCGAGCCACAAGCCGATGACGAACGGCAGCGGCACCAGCCAGCGCAGCTTCATGCACCACCCCAGGATGAATACGTATGCAGACTGCAGTGCGCCGACGACGGCGTCGACGCCTCGCCTCATGATCCCGGCAGATCCCACCGGCACCCGCGCACCGATGGCCGGCACCAGCGTAAGCGCCACCAGCAGCGAGGCGATGATGGCCGCCGAGATAGTGGCAATCAGCTCCCTGAACAACAACCCCACGAGGCCGCCTATGAATAGAAATGGCAGTACGGCGGCCAGATTGGTGGAGGTGGACGCGACGATGGCGTTATTGACCTCGGCGGCGGCGTCCACCGCGGCCTTTTCCGCAGCTTTGCCCAGTCGCTGGTTGCGATACACGTTCTCGAGCATGACGATGGTATTGTCGACGAGCAGCCCGACGCCGAGCGCCAGCCCGCCCAGGGTCATGATATTGATGGTGAGCCCGGTCATATCCATGAGCACCACGGCCACCATGATTCCAATCGGGATCGCGCTGCCAATGATCAGGGTCCGGCGAAGATCGCCCAGGAACACGAACACCACGATCATTGCCAGCAGCGCGCCGGACATCGCGGCATAGCTCGCGTTCCGGATCGCCTGGCGGACGAAAACCGCTTCGTCGGATACCGTGCGGATCTCGATGTCCCGGGGCAAAAGCCGGTTGGTCTGGAGCCAGCGGAGCCTCTCGTTCACCGCATCGACCACGGCCACCGTATTCGCCTGCGGCTGTTTCTGCACCGCGAGCTTTACGCCCGGCAGGCCGTTCAAACGAATGCGCAGCCGCTCGTCCTCCTGGCCATCGATGACGTCGGCCACATCGCGCAGGCGCACCACGCGAACCTGACCGTTTTCGGACGTGACTTCGATTGGAAGCGCCGCGATGGCGGATACACTTGCGAAACGCCCGGCCGTCCTGCCGGTGATTTCCTGCTTCGCCATTCGCAGCGGACCGCCGGCGACCTCCTGGTTACCGCGTTCCAGAGCCTGCACCAGATCGTCCACAGTGAGACCGAAGCCTGACAGCCGCCGCTGATCGGGCTGAACGACGATTTCCCTGAGCGGACCGCCGCCGATTTCCAGCGACGCCACCCCGGGGAGATTCAGAAACCATTTCGAAAATACGTAATCCATCCAGGTCCGAAGCTCCACCGGGTCTCTCAGGCTGCTGCTGACCACGTACTCCGTAACCGGGATCTGCGACGGATCGCGTTTGAAAATCACTGGCGGATCGATGGTGTCGGGAAGAAAACGCTTGGCGCGGTCGAGCCGCGTGCTCGCGTCCCGTAATGCGACGTCGATGTCTTTACCGTATTCGAAGCTCAGCTCGAGCCGGGTCCGGCCCTCGCTCGTCTGGGACTGTACGCTGATGGCGTCCTCGGTGATGGCGAGCTGCTCCTCCAGCTGGCGCGTCACCTCGTCTTCCATGATGTTGGCGGGAACGCCCGGATCGAGAATACGTATGCCGATCTCCGGATAGATAATGTGCGGCAGCAGATCGACCTTGAGCCGATCGAGTGAAAAAAGCCCGAGAACGATGATCGCCAGGGCGATCATGCTGACGCCGACGGGATGTCTGACCGACCAGGCGGCCAGCCCGCCGCGGCGCCCGAGCGTGCCCGTGGCCCGGGCAGCTGGAGAATCGGACGGTGTCGTCACGGCTCAGCCCCGGGTCTCGGCGGCCGGACCCGCGTCCACGGGCCTGACTTCCATACCTTCGCTCAGCCCGAGGAAACCCTTGGTCACGACGCGCACGTCGGGTTGGAGCCCCTCCAGGATCTCGACCCGATCTGCAAGGCGTCTTCCACTGCGAACCGCGACGCGCTGGACGCGATCGCCGTCAACGAGTCGAAAGACGAACTCGCCCTCATGGTCGCGCCTCAATGCGGAGAACGGCAACACTTTGCGCTCCGAGGCCTCCACCCGAAACGTGACCCGGGCAAACTGACCGGGACGTGCGCCCTGCGGCACCGACGTCAACTCGACCTCGACGCGGCCCTGCCGCGTACGCGACTCGACTTCCGGATAGATCCGCAGCACTCGAGCCTCGAACTCGACGTCACCGAGCGCATCGATTCGAACTGTCACCGTGTTCCCCACCGCAAGGTGCGGGATGAGCAATTCCGAAACCTGCAGGTCGGCAACCAGAGCCGTCGGATCAATAACTGTCAGCACGTGGGAGTGGCGGGGCACGATGTCTCCCGGCTCCACCAGCCGCTCCGCGACCACACCGGTAAACGGGGCGTGTACGCGCGTGTACCCGAGACGGGTCTTGAGCATCAGCTCGTCGCTTTTCGCCACCTCCACCGCGGTGACGGCGCGCAGGTACTCGTCCTCCGAGACCATCCGGCTCTGCTTGAGCCGTCTGACCCGATCGAGGTTGCTTTCCGCCTCGCGCCGCACCGAGGAAGCCTTGGCGTGCTCCGCCTGCAGCAGCGCGTCGTCGAGCTCCAGCACGAGTTGCCCCTGCTCGACGCGATCGCCTTCGAAAAACGGCAGCTTGGTCACCCGCCCTTCTTC
>DATIPL010000128.1:0-2285 GCA_035471965.1 Gammaproteobacteria bacterium | reverse complement strand
CGAGCGGGATTATTACTTTTTTGTAACGAAAATACGACAACCCGGTCCCCTGCTGGGTCATTCAGCCGGCCGGGACGGCTTACCCGCGGGCAGAAAGCAGCCGCGCTGCGGCCTCGGCAAATCCTCCACCGCTTGGCGCCTCGGTTACGAACGCGGGCTCGGCGCTCAATCGGCCGGCAAAACGGGCGACGTTGGCGACCCCGATGGAATTCGGGAAATATTCGAACATGGGCGAATCGTTGGGTGAATCGCCGATGAATGTGAAGTCTTCGCGGGACGCGCCCAGGTCTACGCCGAAGCACTCCCGCATGAAGGTGCAGGTCATGGTCAGCTTGTCGTACACGCCGAACCAGCCATTGACATGGATCGAGCTCACCTTTGCCGTGGCGCCCGCCTGCTCGAACAGCGCAACGATCCGCTGGACGGCGTCTTCGCACAGGGGCGCGACGTCCTCGCAGAAATCAATGGCGAGGTCCGCCTCGCGGTACGGCTGGTCCGCGGCGACCGCCGCCCCGGGCACCTGGGAGAGAATGGAATGCTTGACTTTTTCGAGCCGATCGCGATTGGATTGGCGCTCGGCATCGGACAGCAGGTAGCGCCGCTGCATACGCCGCTGTCCAGGATCGTAGCGGAAGTAGAAGGCCCCGTTCTCTCCGACCACTCCGTCCACCGGCCACATTCGGGCGATGTGGTCGCACCAGCCGGCGGGCCGCCCGGTAACGGGTGCAACCACGAGTCCGGCCGACTTGAGTGATTCAAGAGCGGTGTACGCCTCGGCCGTAAGGCGACCGGCGGTCGTGAGGGTCTCGTCGATGTCGAGAAACACGCCGCGTATTCGGAGCGCAGTTTCGGCGGGCATTTCGCTAATCGGCTTCATGCCGTTTACGATAGCTGTTTCTTTGGAAGTCGGAATTACGAGCGCAAGCGAATGCTAGCGCAGTTGGACAGCCGAATCACCGAGCAAGAATACCGTGAGCACGATGGAATCCGACCTGCTGATTATCGGCGGTGGCATCAACGGCGCCGGAATCGCCCGCGATGCCGCCGGGCGCGGACTCAGCGTCACCCTCTGCGACAAAGGTGACCTTGCGGGAGCCACTTCATCCGCCAGTAGCAAATTGATTCACGGAGGGTTGCGTTATCTCGAGAGCTACGAGTTTCGATTGGTGCGCGAGGCGTTGCAGGAGCGGGAGGTTCTGCTCGAGAACGCTCCCCACCTGATTCGTCCCATGCGCTTCGTTATGCCCCACGCCCGGGACCTGCGCCCGGTGTGGATGATCCGGATTGGGCTTTTCCTGTATGACCACCTGGGCGGCCGCCGCGCGCTCCCCGGATCCGAGACTCTGGTGCTGGACCCGGACGGGTACGGCGCCGGACTCAAGCCGGAATTCACGCGCGGCTTCACCTACTTCGACTGCTGGGCCGACGATGCCCGGCTGGTCATCGCCAACGCGCGCGGCGCGGCGGAGCTGGGGGCCCGGATCCTGCCGCGGACCCGGTTCGAAGGCGCCGCCGTAGCGGATGGACGCTGGTGCGCCCGGCTCACGGATACGGAAAGCGGCCAGAGCATTGAGGTAAAGGCGCAAGGCCTGATCAACGCCGCGGGACCCTGGGTCAATCGGGTGATTGAAAATGTGACCAGCGCAAAGAGGAAGATGCGGATCCTACTGGTCAAAGGCAGTCATATTGCAGTACCCAGGATTCACGACGGCGACTACGCAATAATCCTGCAGAACGAAGATGGACGGGTCGTGTTCATTATTCCTTGCGAGGAGAAATATTCCGTTATCGGCACCACCGACATCCCCATCGGCGATGATCCCGAGGGCGTGTCAATCAGCGACGACGAAATCGAATATCTGTGCCGCGTCGTAAATTGCTATCTCGCCGATCCCGTCTCGGCGGATCAGATCGAATGGACATATGCCGGAGTTCGACCGCTGTACGACGATGGCGAATCCGATCCCTCCAAGGTGACACGGGACTACGAGCTCGAGGTGCAGGTCCCCGAGCCGGGGTGCGTTCTGCTGAACGTCTTCGGAGGCAAGCTCACTACTTACCGCCGGCTTGCGGAGCACGCGCTCGAAAAGCTCTCCGATCACTTTCCGCGGATGACGGCGGGCTGGACTCACGATGCGCCGTTGCCCGGAGGTGATCTACACGCGGGTTCGTTCGACGAATACCTTTCCGAACTCGAGCACCGGTACGGTTTCCTGCCCCCGCGCCACCTTCACGGGCTTGCCCGACGTCACGGCGCCGACTGCAAAGCGATCCTCGAGGGCGCC
>DATIPL010000127.1:0-7000 GCA_035471965.1 Gammaproteobacteria bacterium | reverse complement strand
ACGTCGACAAGGTCATAGAGGCCCTGAAGCTCGTTCGGAAACGTGCTCCCGGGCTCGCCGTGGACGGCGAGCTGCAGGCCGACGCGGCGCTCGTCGCCTCAGTCGCGGCAAACAAGGTGAAAGGGGAAAGCGAGGTGGCGGGCAACGCCAACGTATTGGTGTTCCCGGACCTCGATGCGGGGAACATTGCCTATAAGCTCACCCAGCACCTGGGCAACGTCCGCGCCATCGGGCCCGTTCTTCAGGGCTTTGCCAAGCCCGTGAGCGATCTGTCCCGGGGGGCGAGCGTGGAGGATATCGTCTCCGCCACCGTCATCGCCCTGGCGCAGGCGATCGCCGCTCCGAAAACGGAATAAAAACCCCGCCTTTGAGGCGGGGTCGAAGCTCCGGTCGCCCGAGACGCCGAAAGGGCGGCGTCGCGAAAGTCTCAATACACGATGAGCGCGTAGATCGTCGCGACCACGGGAAAAAGTATGCCGAACGCCACCAGGCTGTAAAACAGGACGCCGTTGATGTTGTCGGAAATTCGGTCGAAGGTGCGCCGGGGGGGCACGGGAGCCACGGCGGGCTGCTGCGCGGCGGCCGGCGCGGCTGCGGAAAGCACGGCATCGGGAGCGGGAAAACGGGTGTCCATCGGGCGTATTGCCTCGCATATAGCCAAGCGGCGACAAACCGCCGCCGGAGGCGAATTCTGCGCCCGGGCCGGTCCCGGCACAAGAAATATTTACTTAAAGAAAACAACCGCTTACCTGCACGCCGCTGGGCACCGAATGGATCGAGGGTGCGGCCGATGCTCAATTCCTCACCGCGGCGCAGGCGCGCTGGAGGCGCATACAGGCTTGTTCCAGCTGACCGGTGTCCAGCGCGTACGAGATCCGGAAAAAGGGCGACAGGCCGAACGCTTCCCCGTGCACTACGGCCACGCCTTCGCTATCGAGGAAATAGTTCACCAGGTCGGCGTCATTTTCGATGGCCTTCCCGTCCGGCGTTTGCCCGCCGATGAGCTCGCCGCAGTCGACGTATAGATAGAAAGCACCCTTGGGCGCGCGGCAGGACAACCCCCTGGCCTGATTGATCAAAGACAGCGCCAGATCGCGGCGCGATTCGAAAACGGCGGTGTTGTTCCGGATAAACGATTGATCACCCTGAAGCGCGGCGACGCCCGCCCACTGGCTGATGCTGGAGGTGCCGCTGGTGGACTGCGACTGGATTTTGGTCATGGCATCGATCAGCTCGCGCGGACCGGCGCCATAGCCAAGCCGCCATCCGGTCATGCAGTAGGCCTTGGAGAATCCGTTCATGGTGAGGGTGCGCTCGTAGAGATCCGGAGCCACCTGCGCCATGGTGGCGAATTTCGTGTCCCCGTAAATGATGTGCTCGTAGATGTCGTCCGTGAGCACCCAGACATGCGGGTGCTGCCTCAGCACTTCCGCCAGACCCTTCAGGTCGTCCGACGAATAGACTGCCCCCGAAGGATTGCAGGGATTATTGATAATGAGCCATTTGGTCTTGGGCGTGATCGCCGACTCGAGCTGTTCCGGCGTCATTCTGAATTCGTTGCCCGGATCCGTCGCAACCTCCACCGGCGTGCCGCCGGCAAGAAGAGTCATGTCCGGATAACTGACCCAGTACGGAGCCGGTATGATGACTTCGTCATTCGGATCCAGGGTCGCCACCAGGGCATTGAAGATCACCTGCTTGCCGCCGGTGCAGACCACCACCTGCTGCGGCCCGTATTGGAGACCGTTTTCCCGCTTGAGCTTGTCGCAGATGGCTTCACGAAGCTCAGGAATCCCGGCAACCGGCGGGTATTTGGTCTTGCCCTCGTCGATCGCCCGCTTGGCCGCCGCCTTGACGTGATCCGGCGTATCGAAGTCCGGCTCACCGGCCGACAGGGCGATGATGTCATTGCCGGCGCGGGCGAGCTCCATGGCCTTGCTGGAGATCATCGAAGAGGGGGAGGCCTTGATTCGGCTCAGACGTTCTGCAACTACGCTCATGTTTTCAAATTCCTTAGGGGCAGGGGGCAGGTTTCAGGGATCATGCTCATACCGGCGCAGCGGCCCGCGACTTGCGCAAGGCGAGCATCTGGATGACGGCCACCGGAGCGAGCAGCAGCAGTCCAATCAGGGAGCTGTTCAGGCTCGGAGCAATGAGCAGCAACGCCGCAAATCCCAACATCCAGCGCTGGATTGGGTTCATGGGCGCGACCAGATAGCCGGTCAGCGCGGAGCCGAGGCAGATCACGCCCACGGCGCAACCGGTGAACGATATCGCGAACTGTTTCCAGGCGAATTCATCAACCACCAGCAGCAGCGACGGCGAGTAGACGAACACCAGCGGGACGAGCGCCTTGGCGTTGCCCAGCCTGAAAGCGGTCATACCGGTTCTGAACGGATTGGCGCCGGCGATGCCGCCCGCGGCGTACGCCGAGGTGCAAACCGGCGGCGTAATGTCCGCGAGCACGCCGTAAAAGAGCACGAACAGATGCGCGGCAATAGGCACGATTCCAAGCTGCACCAGTACCGGCGCCGCGATGGACGCGACAATGATGTAGAGCGCGGTAGTGGGGATCCCGGCGGAGAGCGCCACGCAAGTTATGGCGATGAATATCAGCGAGAAGAACAATACCAGCTGGCTCAAGCTGAATAGACCGAAAGGAATGAGCGCAGTGACGGTTTCGGCCAGTCCGGTCGCTGCCTGGGTCACCATGAACGAAATCCGAAACGGCGCTCCGGTAATCGTAACCACTCCCACGATGATGCCGACGGCGGCGGCGGCGGCGCCGACGGCAAGGGCGTACTTGGCGCCGAGCTGAAAGGCGTCCACCAGATCGCGGACGCCCATCCGGCTGCGAGGATTCAGAAATCCGACGACGATAGAAGTCGTGATGCCCCAGAAGGCCGCGAGAAAAGGCGTATGACCGCGAACGATGATCGCCACCAGGATGATCAGCGGGATCAGGTTGGGCCAGCCTTGACTCAAGACCGGACCTAATCGGGGAATCTCTTCCCGGCGCATGCCCTTGAGCCCGAGCCGTTTGGCTTCCAGATGCACGATGGTGAACACGCCGATGTAGTGCATCAGCGCCGGTATCAGCGCGGCGGTGATGACCGTCAGATAAGAGACTTCCAGAAACTCCATCATTACGAAAGCGGCCGCGCCCATGATGGGCGGCGTGATCTGTCCGCCGGTGCTCGCCGCCGCCTCCACCGCGCCGGCAAAATGCGGCGGATAGCCGATGCGCTTCATCGCGGGAATGGTCAGAGCGCCGGTCGTGACGGTATTGGCAATGGCAGAGCCGGAGATGGTGCCGAACATCGCCGACGATATGACGCTGACCTTTGCGGGACCGCCGGCGAACCGCCCGGCTACGCACTGGGCAATGTCTATGAAGAATTGCCCCAGCCCCATGCGGCTGGCTATCGTCCCAAACAAGACGAAATGGAAGACGAAGGTGGACACGACCTTTACCGGGATGCCGTAAATCCCCTCCGTGGTCATATACACGTGACTGATGAATCCCGCCCAGGAATTTCCCGGATGCTTGAGCACGCCCGGGGTTATCTGACCGAAGATTCCGTAGAGGATGAAAATACTTACGATGATGGGAAGCACCGGTCCCATGGCGCGGCGCGCCGCCTCCAGAACGAGGATCACCATCGTCGTGCCGACAACGATATCCATCGTGTTGGGGTTTCCGATGCGGAAAGTGAGTGAGGTCAGCGTGACCGGAAGATAGAGCGAGCAGAAAACCGCGCTGCCAAAAAAAAACCAGTCGTAGAGCGGAACGTTCCCCGGTTTCCACCAGCGAGACTGACCCTCGGCGTCGCTGATTCCTTTGGTGAGGCCGAAGACCAGATAAATGAGGCCGAGAACGAATCCGAGATGTATTCCCTTATGCCAGTGTTCGGGAAGTATTCCGAAGCCGGAGGTGTAATAGTGATACGCGGACAGAGACACCAGCATTCCGACCACGAGATAGCTCACCGGCTTGAGCACGGACCGGAAATGCATCTCCGGGTCGTATTCGCGCTCGAGCTGCTCAGCGCGGCGGGGGTCGAGCCGGTCGGACATGGTTCAGGATTTTCCGCTGGATCGGATCAACGAAAGCCAGGCAGCCCCGTGCGCGGCGAACAGGGACCCGTCGCCGGTGACCGGGTCCGCCGATGGCCCCGGGCGACGCGCGGCCGAAATGAATCGGCCGCGCTACGCCGCATCGAATCTACATGGCGGTTTCCGGGACCTTCATGCCCTGTTCCTTGTAAAAGCGGGCCGCACCCGGGTGCATCGGAATCCCGACGGCATCCAGGGCGGAATCGAGCTGCACGGCCTTGCCTTTGGCGTGACCGTTGTCGAACAGCTTGCGGCTGTTCTTGTTCCACAGGGCCTTGGTGATCTCGTAGACGAGATCGTCATCGACGTCCGAGGAGACCAGCCACTGCGCGCCCACGGTGAGCGTTTGCGTGTCGTGGCCGATTCCCTCGTAGGTGCCGGCAGGGATGACGCCGTTGGCGTAGAACGGCGCTTTCTTCCGAACCGCGGCGCGTTCGGCATCGCCGATCGGCAGCAGGCCTGCTCCCACGGTGGACGCCAGCTCGGAAATGGCCGCCTGGGGATAGCCGGTCACCGTGATCATGGATTCCAGCTGATTGTCGCGCATGCGGTCGATGGACTGCTGGCTGTTCAGATACTCGGCCTGGTAATCCTTGTTTTCCATCAGTCCGTGGGCCTCGAGGATCAGCACCGCGCCCACCTTGGCGCCCGACGCCTGCAGACCGATGCCGATGCGCTTGCCTTTCAGATCGGTCACCAGCTTGTAGGGCGAGTTCTTACGCACCACCACATGGATGTGCTCCGGAAACAAGTTGGCGATGACGCGAAGCTTTTTCATCGGCTCCTTGCCATCGAACACCCCGGTTCCGGTGTAGGCCCAGTAGGCGACGTCGGACTGCACGAAACCCGACTCCACGGCGCCGCTCTGAATCGAGTTCACGTTGGCGACCGAGCCGTTGGCGGACATGGCGATGGCAACCAACCCCGGTACGCCGCAGGCGCCGCCCTTTTCACAGGGCCGTGATCCCGGCGGATTGCTGATGGCGTTGGCGAGAATCCCGGCCATGGGGAAGTAGGTACCGCCGGCGCTGCCGCTGGCGATTTTGAAGAACTTCATCTCCTGCGCCTTTATCGGCGCGGCCGCAATGGCAGTCAGCGCGGCGGCCAGGGTGAAGAGGCTCAAGCCTCGGATTAGAGCTTTCATGGAATCGTCTCCTCTTTCTCGAGTTCTTGTTCGTCTGCATCAGGCAACGCCCGAAGGCGCGATGCTTACATTTCCATTCGATTTGATGAGATCGGCGTCTCGGTCGGAATAACGCGCCGGGAGCATCATGCTCATTTATTTGCTTCCAGGCCGCGAAATTTTTGCAGCTCCACGACGGAATCGCCGGGAATCGCGTTCATTCTTCGGACGGACTGCGCGCCGGCGGCGCCGGTGCGTGGCCTGGAAGCGGCCAGTTTGCATAAGCCGCCGCTAAGAGTCCACTGCGGATGATCAGCGACCCTTGAACTGAGGCCTGCGCTTTTCTTTGAACGCCTTCTGACCTTCCTGGAAATCCTCGCTAAGGTGACAGGCATCCACCAGGGCCTGCACCATTCGCCGATCACGGCCACTCTCCGGTTTGAGCGCCTCGCCGATGGCGACTTTGAGCTCGCGTACCGTGAGCGGCGCGTTGCCCGCGATCTCCTCGGCCAGCGCGTCCGCCCGGGATTGCGCTTCCGCCAGCGGGGCGACGTAATTCACCAGCCCAAGGCCCATGCATTCGTCGGCGTCGAACAGACGACCGGTAAACAGCAGCAGCTTCGCCTTGCTGGCGCCGATGGCATCCACCACCAGCTGAACGTCGTCCAGTTTGTAACCGAGGCCGAGCTTCGACGGGGTAATGCCCATGCGGGCGTTATCTGCGGCCACGCGCAGATCGCAAAGCAGCGCCAGCTCCAGGCCGCCGCCGACACAGACACCACGGATGAGGGCGATGATCGGCTTGTCGCAGCTTCGAAACAAACGGTAAACGCGCCCGCTGCGTGCGTTGTACTCGGCATGCTTATCCGGATCTTCGCGCCATTCCCCGAATTCGGAGATGTCGTTTCCGGCTGAGAATGCCTGCTCGCCCTCTCCGCTGAGCACGATGACGCGCACGTTGTCGTCTTTAATTACTTTTTCCAGCAGGTCGCCAAATAGTTGCCACATGGCGTAGGTGACGGCGTTGCGCCGCCGCGGGTGGTTGATGGTCAGGCGGGCGACGTGCCCGTCGATTCGGCAATCGATTCGGGCGGCGTCGCTTGCGACGGAATCAGCCATCAGCGTTTTTCTATGGGCAGGTAATCGCGGGGCTCGGGTCCGTTATAGAGCGTCAGCGGCCGCAGCAAGATGTTGTTTTCCAACTGCTCCAGCACCTGCACCGTCCACCCGGGAACGCGGCCGATGGCGAAGATAGGCACGAACAAATCCTCGGGCACCTGGTGCAGGTAATAGAGCACGCCGGCATAGAAATCGACGTTCACGTTCACGCCGTGCCGCGCGTAAGGCTTCATCGCCTCCACCAGCGCCTGGAGAATTTCGTACCAGTGCGGCTGACCCATCTCCCGGGACAGACGCTCAACGCCATCGCGCATGTGGCGCGCGCGGGGATCCTCGGCCCGGTAGACGCGGTGACCGAATCCCGTCACGGCCTCCCGGTTCTTGCGTTTGTTCTTGACGTATTCCGCTGCCTTGGACGGATCGCCAATCTCCTGCGCCATGCGCATGACGTCCTCCGCCGCGCCGCCGTGCGCGGGTCCCGAAAGCGCGGCAATTGCGGCGGTCACCGCGGCGTGAAGATTGGCTTCGGTACCGATAACCACCCGCGCGGTGAAGGAAGACGCGTTGGACCCGTGCTCGGCGTGCAGGACCATGTCCATATCCATGAGCCTGGCCGAGTCGTCGCTCGGCGCTTCGCCCTTT
>DATIPL010000126.1:0-2261 GCA_035471965.1 Gammaproteobacteria bacterium | reverse complement strand
ATGGCGGCAGGCGGGCCAGCTGCGGGTCGTGAGCCACCCGGGTCTGGCTTACGATCAGCTTTGGAGCAACGTGGTGCAGACTTTCTGGTGGTCTTTGGCCGCGCTGGTGCTCGCCCTCGTCCTCACCGTCATCGCGCTCAGAGTCGTATTGCGCTCGCTGAGCCGGGTGGAGTCCCAGGCCCTCGCCATCGCCCAGCGCGAGTTTCCCCGCATCGATCAAATTCCGAGGACACGGGAGCTGCGACGGGTGGTCCTGGCGATGAATAACATGACCGAAAAAGTCGAAGTCTTGCTCGCCGAGCAGCACGAGCAGTCCGAGCGTCTGCGCGAGGCTGCCTTCGGCGATCCCGTCACTGGCCTGGGCAACCAGCGGGCATTCGAGCGCGAGCTGGAGCGACTGACAACGAACAGGGATGAGCACGCCTATGGTCTGGTCGGAATGGTGGGCATCCGTGGACTGGAGGCTGCGAATCTCGCCGATGGTTATCAGCTCGGTGACGCGCTGCTGCAGCGCGCGGCGGATCGGATTCGTGACAGCGTGGCCGAGCGCCACGGCTTTGCCGCACGGCTCGGGGGCGGTCTGTTCGGCATCATTCTGCCGGACATCCCCTATTCCGAGGTGGATGAGACCGTCAGACCGCTGATCAAGACGCTGGCCGAGGTCAGCGTGGGCGACCTCGATCCGGCCGGCGTCAATATCGGCTTCGCCTACTACGGCGGCGCGCAGACCGCCGAGGTTTTGAGCGAGCGGGCGGAGTCGGCGCTCGCCAACGCCGAGACTGACGGCGTCAATCTCTGGCACCTCTACGACGCCGGCGAGACCGCCGCCGGACGCGACGTGCATCAGGAAGATCGCTGGAGGGAAATCTTAAATGAGGTCATCCACAAGCGCGCAGTCGTTCTAAACGTCCAGCCGGTATACAGGTCGCAGCCTGAAAGCGAGCTCATTCACCTGGAAGTGTTTGCGCGCATACGCGGCCAGGCGGGTGAGCGGGTTCCCGCCGGGGTGTTCTTTCCCATGGCGGCCCGTGTGGGACTCGCCGAGCCGCTGGATCGGGCCATTGTTCAGGCGGTCATGGACGCCGCCGGCAGCCCCCCGCATGTTCAACGTCGCCTTGCAGTCAATCTTTCACGCCACGCGCTCAAGAGCGAGGCGTTTTCAGACTGGCTGCTGGACACACTGAGAGAGCACCCCGGAATCGCGGCTCGGCTCGACTTCGAGGTGACTGAAACCATGGTCGCGAATATGCCGGAAAGGGTGCTGGCGATCGTCCGCCGGCTGAAGACCGTGGGCGCGGGCTTTGGCGTCGATCACTGCGGTTCCCGGGATCTGGCGCTGGATTACCTGAAGAGCCTCAAGGCGAACTACACCAAGATTGACGGTGCGTTTATCCGCGGACTGGAAGAGGAGGAGGACAAGCGGGTTTACGTCCGCTCCCTCATCGCCACGGCGCGCGCGCTGGGTACCCGGACCATTGCCGAGCACATTGAATCCGAGGCCATGCTGGAAGCGGTCAGGGAGCTCGGATTCGACGGCGTCCAGGGATACTACCTGGGACGTCCCGAGCCGATTTGAACGCGACCCTCGGTGACTGTTCTCGCGTTTACGTCGCTGTCGAAGGTCTTGCCCGGGTTTTCGTCAATGGAGGGCCGAAACACTCACCGTCTGCGAAGCTGAAGAAATGAATCTGGTGGCCAGGGGCGGAATCGAACCACCGACACGCGGATTTTCAGTCCACTGCTCTACCGACTGAGCTACCTGGCCGGGAACCGCACGGGCACGCGCGAGGGCGGGTATTTAATCTAAGGCGCGGTGAAATGTCCATCGCCGCCGGCGCTGTCCCGCGCACGCGGCGCGGACGGCGGGCGCAGGCGAGGCTCAGGTGTCGGCGTCGGGGGATACGTAGCCGGCGGGTTTTTCCGAACCTTTGCCGAAGAGAAAGTTCTCCATCTCTTTCTCCAGAAACTTGCGCGCCTCCGGGTCCATGGGGCTGATGCGGTTTTCGTTGATCAGCATGGTCTGGTGCGCGAGCCATTGCTGCCACGCCTGCTTCGATACCTGCTCGAAGATCCGCTGGCCGAGGGGGCCGGGATAAGGGGGATAGTCGAGCCCTTCGGCCTCCGCCTTGAGCTTGACGCAATTTACAGTTCGACTCATTCAGACGCCCTTGACAGCGCGCGGCCGCAGTTCACTCAGAATCTTATCCACCGGGGCGGCGAGTCCCAGCCGGTTCGACGAGGCGCCTTTATACCAAAGCACC
>DATIPL010000125.1:0-5930 GCA_035471965.1 Gammaproteobacteria bacterium | reverse complement strand
CCGTAGAGCTCTTTTGCAATCTGTTCATCCCACGGCAGCGCGTAATAGCGAGGCTCGTCGACGCCTTCGACGCGAAGCCAGAGAAAGATCCGGTCGCCTTCTTTGAAATGCGCTCCGATTACGGCGGCTTCGTTCAAATCGCGAGCGGCCCATTCCAAAGACACAGGCTTCGGCCGGCTCAGTAGATCGAGAATGGTCAGATATGCCGCCGGCAGAGTCAGGGCCACGATGAGAATGGCGCTGGACTTGAGCAAAAGCCGGCGGTTCGACCAGATGGAAATTGCCGCAAGCGCCGCGACCATCAGTGCTGCGACGGCAAATGGATAAAGGATGTGACTCACGAGACGCGCCCGCTGCGTAATGCCCGGGGCAGGTTGTGCACGCTGCCGGACACCAGGTGTCCGTCCTTGTCCAGCCTGAAGCGCACGGCGGTGATTTCCTCACCTTCCTTGCCAAGGGTCACATTGGTGGAGAGGATGGGCTTTGCCGACGCCTGCACCGATTGCTTCACGCTCACCGCTATGGTCACGGGTATCGGGTAGACATCCGCTCTGTTTCGGTAGAGGTGAACGTTAATGGTGTAAGCGCCGCTCGGCACGCCGCGGCTGTAGGCAAACTCGTAGTTGAGCCCGGTAAGATCCGTGACGTGCCCCAAGTCGTCGCGCAAAAGATTGAAAACGGCGCCTCCCTTGTTCGAGTAGCCTACGGGCCTGTCGCCTGGGGCCTCCACCCACAGGTCCACGTCCGCATCCACTTCGTCCGGCCATCGAAGCTCGACGATGATATTTCCGGGACTCTGATCCGAATCTTCCGCGGTGCCGGGCGGATTGACGTGCGGCAGGAGCAGGATAACGACGGTGATGAAGCCCGCCAGCGCCAGCATGATGACGTCGCGGAAAACCGTGGCACCGCTTTCCTCGTCGAACAGATCAATCTCGCGCATGGGTCTCTGCCAGTACCACCAGGCCTGAAATCAGCTTTACGGTGCCGCCTGCCAGGAGCTGATGGTTGGCCATCAGCCAGACATTGAGCACGGCGCCCACCAGCGTCGTGTACAGCGCTGTGGACATGCCGTCGATGAGCGTGGAGACCATCGGCGCAATAGAGCTCACCTCGGACGCATTTTCGGGATCGACGCCGGAAAGCGCGATAATGAACCCGAGTACGGTGCCGATAAGACCGAGCAGCACAAGACTGTTCGCAATGTTGCGGACGACAGAGATCCGATGCGAGAGCTTCATCCGCAGCGCGCCGGTGAGATTCGCCCGGCTTTCCGCGTCGCGGTCAAGCAGCGGGGCGATGTAGCGAACGGAGGGAGCGTCCGGGTTGAAGCTGCGCACGTCGTTGAGTTCCCGGCTCGTCTGCCACACCTTCCAGGCGCAGATCGCAAGACCCGCGAGGAAGACGAAGAAAATCACGACGGCGAGATGGGTGCGATCGGCGGTGATGACTTTGTCGACCAATCCCTGGGCGTAGGCCGCGCCGAGCAGTGCGAACGCCACCAGGTTGAGCAGCGAAAATCGTAACAGCAGCAGGTATCGATGGGGATCCCGTTCCTCCGGGAAGGGCGTTGTCCACTGCCGCGACACGGGATCAGCATTGCGCTCGCCCTCTTGCGAAATCTCCTCAGCGTCCGGACGCGCCGCGTCTTTCTGTGCCGGCGAAATCCGGGGAACCGCGTAACCCATACCTGCACCCTCCGTTCTCGATCCAAACCAATTCCCGTGACAATTCCGGCCAGGCGCATCGGCACCTGAACGCCGGCCTCTCAGGGAGTATAGGAAGGAAAAGAGGCCCTTTCCGAGAAAAAAGGGAGGGGGCATTCGATCTGTGACCGCTGACTGCGGAAAATCAGCACAGCGGCCGGAACACGGTACTCAGGTCCCGACGGGCCGGCCCGGGCCCGGCTGCCGCGACCTCGAGGAAACGGTTTCGAAGCATTGATCCCGGCCGCAGGAAAACCCGGTCAAAGGAAGAATTCTATTCTTAACTGCTTGAGCAGCGGAGAGTTTTCTTAATTCGAACCGCTTGTCGCCCGGTCACCCCGGCGCAGTCGACGCGCCGGAATTTTCCCTGACCTTATCGCGCAGCCGCCAGCCCTCTCAACTGATCCGGATGAAGACGAGGACGGAGTCTTCCTTGAATCGCAAGGCCCGGTCCAGGATTTCGAAAGCGCGTCCCGGCTGCCGGGCACGCGCGGCTCGGGTCGTCGGTGCTGCCGCCTCCTAGGGCTTTTCACCGCGCGCAAGGCGCTGGTTGACGTCGTCGACCACCTCGAGCAGTTGAGGGAATTCGTCAATGACATAGTGCGCGCCGGCCTTTCGCAATGTCTCGCGCGTGTCGGCGAGTCGACGCTGGATCTCTTCCTCGGCAAGGCTCTCGGCCTGCTTCAGGGTGTCGATATTCATGTAGTTGCTGTAACGCGCGATGCCGACACCCCAGCAGCCGGCCTCCAGAGCCTCGCCTACGCCGGAAACCGTGTCGTCCACCTTGACCACCGACTGGATCGGATGGACATCGAGCAGATCGAGATTGCGGTAGACCATGAACGGTTTCGGGCGCGCTCCGTTGATAACCTCGTCACCGGCGACCGAGGCATCCGGCACATAGCCCTGCTTGCGTGCATCCTCCTCGAGTATGTCCACCATGCTGCGCACGAATCCGGTGCTGCTGCCAATCTTTATTCCGTAATCCTTCTGCAGCTTCCGCGTTGTCTCGGCCACGCCCGGCAGAAGATTCGTGTAGTTGCGAAGGCACGCCAGCTGCATGGGCACGAAGTCGGCGAACATGGCGTCCACCTCTTTCTGCCCGGGGTACTTTCCGTGCGCGCCCTTCCACCGCTCGCGGATCTGCGGCACCTTGGTCAGGGCTTTGATGTGCAGGTCCTTGCGCAGGCCCATTGGGCCCCGCGCCTCTGCCATGGAGATTTCGACGCCGTGCTTCTTGAACACTTCGACGAAAACGACCGCCGGGGCGATGACGTAAGCATCCGCCGTGGTACCGCTCCAGTCGAGAACCAGGGCCTTGACCTGCCCCCGGTAAGTGCGCTCGAAAACATACTCCGACCTGATGCTCATTTTTGTCTCCTCGTTCTTTCTTTCGGACAGCCCCTGCAGGCGGAGCCGATCGTATCAGAGGATTGAATGCCCGGTCGCCAAGGATCTCGAGACAAGCGCCGGAAGTCGGATCGTCTGATCCGATCGGGCAATCGACAGCAAAATCAGACGGTTCGATGCGGCGGCGAAAATGGGTGGCGGGATTCGAGCGCGGAAGACCCGGCCCGTGAGTCATGGCCGGGCCGCTTGTGCCGGTACAAATATTGAACCCCCGCCGGGGCGCAACGACACGCGCCCGCCCGTGATCACTCGAGATGGACGGCTCTCACGCTGCGGCAAGCCGCGTGCGCTGGTCTTCGAGGCCGTCCCAAAACGCGGCCACGCCGTCCAGCATGGCGTTGCCGTTGGCGATAAACGCGTTCTCGTCCATATCTCGGCTGAAGTACAGCTCTTCCAGCTCTTCCTGTGTGTGCTGGGCGTGTTGACCTTCGAGCTTCGAGTGCCAGGTGAAGAAAGCCAGCGGCAGTCTGGCGCCGGTACGCTTGTTGTATCTGGTGAATCCGTCGATCAGCTCGTCCCAGAATCCGGCGGCCGCCCAGTTCTCGACCGCATAGCTGGCGGCCTGGGAGACCATATAGTCCTCACTGCCGTAGAGACGAATGAGTTCATCGCAGAAGAACAAGGTCGCCTTGGTCCCATGAATCCGCCGGCCGACTTGCTCGAACTCGAGACCGATCTTCTCGGCGATGCGCATCAGCCATTCGAAGTGTGCGGCGCGAAACAGGAAAATGCCGCCGTCGACCGTGCCCTCGGTGGACACAAGCTCCGGATCGCCTTCGCTGTCCACATCCCCGGCAGAGGCGCCCTGCTTGCGCCGGGACTTGAACACCACCCCGATCTCGTTTGCCAGAATTTCCTTCGACGCACGCATTCCTTCGCGGCTGTCCGCATTGATCATTTTCTGCAGCTGGGCAACCAGGAACTGGTTGGAAAACACGGAGAATTGAACGATGAACGCCCGGATCTGCTCCCGGCTCTGCCGACCCTTTTGAAACCAGGCCGTGTACGGGTTGCTGGTGATAACGCGGTGATCGAGTAACTCTTCATCGATACGCTTTTGGAAGTGCAGAAACTGCCTGGCCTTGTCGACGGAATAACCGTTCTCCCCTTCGACGATGGACTTCAGTGATGGCGCAGTCAGCCCGTCCAGGTGGTTTTTCCGGGCAAAGCTGCTGAGCTCGGTGTCAATTGCAAGACCCATGGCTAACCTCCAACGTTTCTCACTCACCCCGGCGTCGCCTGCGACGATCTCGTTTTTTCAGACGTTAGACGACGAGGTGAGGAACTGGGTTCCTTGCTGCTGAGTATAGACGCCTCTCCCAGGGCCGTCGGAGTCGACCCTCAGGCAATGACGGGGTCGAAGGACACTCGCGTCTCGAGGCCCGGGCGACGATTGACCAACGGGTGCGCCGCCTGGCTCAGTCACCGCACGATTCGGATCTGAACGGATTGCGCTCTGCCCGATCAGCAGGCCCTGCGTGTCATTGAGGTTGCGACGCCGGGCTGGCGCCAAGCAAGACCATTTGACTGACACGGAGCACGGGCGTCGCGCCAGGCAGGCGGGGGTCGAGTTACACTGACTGACCCGTGGCTCGAAAAAACGAGCGCCGGCCCGACGTCCTTTAGAGACTCTTCTGTCTCAATCGCGAATTTTGAGAATGCTCCCGGTCGCCATATCGGCACGCCTTACTCTGGAAAATATCCCAACTTAACTCTCCATGATCCGTCATCGGATTTGCAGGCCACGCCACGCTCCACGGCTCAATCCGTTCCCCTGCGGAAGGAGTTTGTAATCGATTTGTAACCTGCCTGTTTGCGCGACGCGTTAAGGTCGTGATGCGGGATGACTCAAAACCTTTTCTGTTGGCAAAAGACTGCTGATTGATGGCGTTTTTCTGGAAAAGGATATCGTTTCATCTCAACAGCCCGGGTTCCACTCATGTTTGTACGCATTTGCTCGCCACCCCGGCCGCAAGCAGGACAGCATTCCAACGCTTTCAAGCTTCAGGAGACAGTCATGAGCACACCGAAGACGATTCTGTATTTGCTGATTTTTCTGGCCGCGCCGTTCGCGGCTCGACCCGCGACGATGTTGCCAGGGCTCGAAACACCAGTCACCGTGGTGCGGGATTCCAGCGGCACTCCACATATCTTTGCTCGGAACGAGCACGATCTCTACTTCATGCAGGGATTCGTCCACGCCGAGGACAGGCTTTTCCAGATGGATCTGCTCCGCCGGCAGGCGCAGGGCACGCTGGCCGAGGTGCTCGGCCCCACGGCTTTGCAGTTCGACGTCGAGGCGCGGACCATTGGCCTTGGTCGCGCCGCCGCGAGATCTTTCAGCGCCCACCCCCAGGCGATGATCGACGTGCTGGAAGCGTACAGCGACGGCGTAAACGCTTTCATCGATGCTGCCGAAGCGGCCGGACAGTTACCGCCGGAATACGGCGCGCTCGGTTTGATGTCGGTCGAGCGCTGGGACCCATTGTCCACGCTGCTCGTTGGCAAGGCGCTCGCGGCTGGCACCTCGCTGATCGTGACCGATGACATCGATATGACCATTGCCCTCCAGGCGTATCAGACGGTCGGGCCGCTGGCGGGATTTGACGGCACCCGACTGTTTTTCGACGACCTTTACCGCAGCGCGCCGTTCGATCCGGCGTCGACGGTGCCGGACGCACTGGGCGCCTTCCGTTCGCCGGCGGGCGTGTCCGACCCCGTCGGGAAAATGTCCAGAAGCGGTTCGCATCTGGGAGAGAAGACCATCGATCATGGTCGGGAGTACCTGAAGCGGATCCGCAAGCTGCCCAAGAT
>DATIPL010000124.1:0-6640 GCA_035471965.1 Gammaproteobacteria bacterium | reverse complement strand
GGCAACGTGTCTTTGTCGGATTTCGAGCAGGAGCGCATGCGCGATCCGGAGCTGCGCCGGATGATGGCGTGCACGCGGGTGGTTCCGGATGCCGCCTTCGCCGGCAACAGGCGCCGCGCCTTCGGCGCCTGCGTGGCGCTCACCTTGAATGACGGGCGAAAGCTCCGGGGCCAGGTGGCCCAGCGGGCGGGACGCGGCCGGGACGATCCCATGAGCGCGGAAGAGCTCGAGGCCAAGTTCGAGGACTGCGCCGGGAGCGCGCTGCCGCCCGCCGGGACCGCCGCACTGTGGGAGCTGCTGATGGGGCTCGAGAAGCTCCCGGACGTTCGCGAGCTGACCCGATCGCTGGCGGCGGAGGCGCCCCGCCCCCGCGCCGCCGAAGCGTGAGGCCGTTGGCGAACGCAGGGCAGGTGCTCAATATCCGGCGCCCCTTCGGGCTGACGCGAAGTCATGGCTGCAGCACGGTTCGCCGTTAGCCGCGCGCGTTTCCAGGAACGCGAGGCGGAGATCCGCGTCATACGCAGCGCGGTATTCACCGAGGAACAGGGAATCGATCCCGACATCGACTTCGACGGTCACGATCCGGAGTGCCTGCACGTGATCGCAAAAAGCGCCACCGGCAGCACCGTCGGCACCGCGAGGATGTCCGGGGACGGGCACATCGGGAGGATGGCCGTGCTTCAGGCTTACCGTGGCCAGGGGATCGGTCGGGCGATGCTGGACGCGCTGACGAACGCCGCGGCTGAACGGGGGCTGAAGCAAGTGTATTTGAACTCACAGGTCCAGGTGACTGGTTTTTATGAGTCCCTCGGGTTCGAGAAGAGCGGGAAGCCTTTCATGGAGGCCGGCATCGAGCACGTTCGCATGCAGCGGCAGTTAACGACATGAGCGACGAAACGGCTCTGCAAATCGAAACCGATCGTATGGGAGCGTCGCGCCCGGTCGCTGTGGAGAGGCCGAGGACATCGGGAGGAGTGCGTCGATTGGAGGCGCAGCTTCGCGGCCGCGTGGGCAAGGCCATCGAGGACTACCGCATGATCGAGGAGGGTGACCGGGTGATGGTGTGCCTTTCCGGCGGAAAGGATTCCTACACCCTGCTGGACATCCTCTTGAGCCTGAAGCGCAGCGCGCCGGTGCGCTTTGATCTGGCGGCGGTGAACCTGGATCAGAAGCAGCCGGATTTTCCCGGGCACGTGCTGCCGGAATATCTGTCGAGCCTGGGCGTGCCCTTTCATATCATCGAGCAGGATACGTACAGCGTGGTCAAGCGCGTGATCCCGGAAGGCAAAACCCTGTGCGGGTTGTGCTCGCGGCTTCGTCGCGGCTCGCTCTACACCTGGGCAGCGAAGAACCGGATCACCAAGATCGCGCTTGGTCACCATCGCGACGACGTGGTGGAGACTTTCTTTCTCAACATGTTCTTTGGCAGGAAGCTCAAAGCCATGCCGCCAAAGCTCCTGAGCGATGACGCCAGGCATGTAGTCATCCGGCCGCTGGCCTACTGCTCTGAAAAAGAGATCGCGCGCTATGCGCGGGCAAAGCGCTTCCCCATCATTCCCTGCAACCTGTGTGGCTCCCAGACGCACCTCCAGCGCGCCGCAGTCAAGCGCATGCTGGCGGAATGGGAGCGCGAGTCGCCGGGGCGCGTGGACGCCGTGTTTCAGAGCCTGAAATCGGTGACACCTTCGCATCTGGCGGATTTCGAGCTGTTCGACTTCAAGGGCCTGACCGGCCGGCCTTGATCTCACCCCGGCAGTCCGGAATGTGAGCGAGGCGGCAGCGCGAGGCCACGGCATCGTATCGCCACGCGAATCCCGACCGCTGGCCGGCATCTTCTGCATGCTGGGCGGTGTGGCGCTTCTGACCTTGAGCGACGCCGCGGCCAAGTGGTTCACGGCCGACTATCCCGTGGGCCAGGTGGTGTCCATACGCGCGCTGTTCATCATTGCCTTCATCGTGTTTTTCGCCGCCGCGCGCAACCGCGTGAGCGACCTTCGAATCAGAAGCTATCGCAACCATCTGCTCCGCGGCGGCTTCGCCTGCGCCTCGACGCTGCTGTTCGTCATGGGACTGAGCCTGCTGCCGCTCGCCGACGCCATCGCCGTGACCTTTGCCGGACCGTTGTTCATCACCGCCCTGGCGCCGCTGATTCTGCGGGAGCGGGTGGGCTGGCGCCGCTGGCTGGCGGTGCTGGCGGGTTTCACGGGGGTACTGCTGATGGTGCGTCCGTCGGGAGACTACGCGCGCTTCGCGGTGCTGCTGCCGCTGGGCGCCGCGTTGGCGGGATCGCTCAGAGATCTCGTCACTCGGCGAATCAGCATCGGCGAAAGCTCCACCGCGATTCTTCTGTCCACCAACCTCATCGTGCTCTTGGCGGGGCTCGTCTTCTTCCCCGCTGGCTGGCGGCTGCCCGATCCACTGGACTTTCTGCTCATGGGGCTCGCAGGCGGGCTGATGGGCGCGGCCCACTATCTGCACATCGAGGCCTTCCGGCTGGCCGAGGCGGCGGTCATCGCGCCTTTCAAGTACACCAACATGGTGTGGGGGGTGCTTTTCGGCTTCGTCATCTGGGGACATCTGCCAGACCGCTGGGTGGTGGGCGGCAGCCTGGTGGTGATTGCCAGCGGACTTTACATTTTCTATCGCGAGCGCCGGGTGGAATCGCTGCAAAAGGCGCTGCAGGGCGCTTGAGAAGGTCGCGGCCTTCGCGGCTGTCAGAACCGGGAGGCGCTGTGCTTGGCCGCATACATGGCGGCGTCCGCGTGACTCAACAGTGCGCCTTCGTCTTCGCCATGGGTCGGATAGAGCGCCAGCCCGATGCTCGCGGAGCAGTACACGGTCTCCCCGCGGATCTCATAGGGTTCGTCCAGCCGGGCTTTGAGCGCGTTCAGCTTGGCCTCGGCTTTCTCGATATCGTCGATGTCGCTCAAGACCACCAGAAACTCGTCGCCGCCCCAGCGGGCCACCGAGTCGGTTTCCCGGGTTTCTTCCAGCAGCCGCTTGGCCACCTGGATCAAGAGCTCGTCTCCGCCGACGTGGCCGTAGTCGTCATTCACCTCTTTGAACTTGTCCAGGTCGATGAACAGCAGCGCCGCCTTGGCGTGATAGCGATGAGCGCGGGCGATGGCGCGCTTGAGCCGATCGAGGCCGAGGGCCCGGTTAGGCAGCAGGGTGAGGTTGTCGTGGGTAGCGATATGGGTCAGCCGCCGCTCCGATTCCATAACGCCTTTGCGCGACTCGAACAGCAAGGTGACGACTTCGGCCAGTCGCTTGAGGGACGCGCGCTGGAATTCGAACAGCCCCATGGGGTCGTTTCCTGCGACACACACGGTGCCGATACAGTAGCCCTCCGCAGTCTTGATCGGCTGTGCAGCATAAAAGCGGATGTGCGGAAATTGAGTCACCAGGGGGCTGTCGGCGAAACGGCTGTCCGCGCGGGCATCGCGAACCTCCGTCATTTCGGACTTGAGAATGGAGTGGGCGCAAAGGGCGTGCACCCGGTCGGTTTCCTCGATGTCGACCCCGTAGCGGGCATAAAACCACTGCCGGTTGCGATCGATCAGGCTGATCATCGCCATGGGCGTGTTGCAGATCACCGCCGCGAGCTTGATCAGTTGCTCGAACACGGGATCGGCCTGGGTCCCGATGAGGCCGTAGGATTCCAGGGCCTTCTGCCGTTCGGCTTCATATTCCGGCAGTGGCGCAACAGGCATTTGCATACTCCGGGGGCTCTGTTTTTTTCAGGCGCCGGCGAAAGACACCGTTTTCATTTCCATATGCCCGAGGATTCCCTCGATACCCGCCTCGCGGCCGATGCCGCTTTCCTTGACGCCGCCAAACGGCGTTTCCGGCGAGGCCACCGCCAGACTGTTGATGCCCACCATGCCGGCTTCGAGATCGCCGGCGAGTTTCCGCGCGCGCCCTTCCGACGCGGTGAATGCATAGGCCGCGAGCCCGAAAGGGAGGCTGTTGGCGCGCTCGATCACCTCGTCGTAGTCGCTGAAGGTGACAATGGGTGCGATCGGGCCGAACGGCTCTTCTTTCATGATCCGCGCGTCGTCCGGCACCTCGGTGAGCACCGTGGGCTGGAAGAAGTACCCCTGGTTGCCGATGCGCTCGCCGCCGCATTGCACCGTGGCGCCGTGGTCCCTGGCGTCGCTTACGAACCGCTCCATGGCATCCACGCGCCGGGGATTGGCCATCGGCCCCATCTTTACGCTCTCGTCCAGGCCGTCGCCGACGGGAAGATCTCTGAACACTTCGGTGAACGTATCCACGAAGCGACCGTGAATCGATCGGTGGACGTAAAAACGCGTCGGAGAAATGCACACCTGGCCCGCGTTGCGGTGCTTGCCGGCGGCAGCGATCTTCGCCACCTTGGCTGCGTCAACGTCGTCGAACACCACCACCGGCGCGTGACCGCCGAGCTCGAGGGTGATCTTCTTCATTCCGTCCGCGGCCAGGCGCATCAGCTGCTTGCCGACGGGAATGGAGCCAGTGAAGCTGATTTTGCGGATCACCGTTGATGCAATCAGATGCGCGGAGACTTCTGCCGGTACCCCGAAGACGACGTTCACAAGTCCCGGCGGCGCTCCGGCCCGGGCATAAAGCCTCGCAATGGCGATAGCGGTGCCCGGGGTTTCCTCGGCCGGCTTGACGATCACCGAGCAGCCGGCGGCCACCGCGGTGGCCACCTTGCGCATGGGCATGAGCGCGGGGAAATTCCACGGCGAAAACGCTGCCACCGGGCCCACCGGCTCGTACTCCACCAGCATCTTGGTGCCGTCGTAGCGCGACGGCACCACCCGCCCGTAGGTGCGCTTGCACTCTTCCGCCGCCCATTCGTGGCTCTCGGCGGTGATCTCCACCTCGGCGCGGGACTCGGCGAGCGGCTTGCCCTGCTCCAGGGTCATTACCCTGGCAATGTGCCCGGCGTCTTCACGGATCAGCGCGGCAACCCGCTTCAACAGCCTGGCTCGTTCGTGGGGGTTGACCGTGCGCCAGGACTTGAATGTCCGGTCGGCGGCATCAAGCGCCTGATCCAGATCTGCGGTTGAGGCGTGGGGGAGCCGGCCCAGCACTTTTTCCGTCGCCGGGCTGATCACGTCTTCCGTGATCCCGTCACCTCCCTGTCGCCACTCGCCGTCAACGAGAAGCTCGAGCGTTTCGTACATGCGGCTGAAGTATTGTTTTGATTTATGGAGGCCGGGAACCTGTTGCAGGACCTCGTCAAAGCAAAAAAGCTAACAGAGCACGAACGGTGCAACAAGAAAAACTTTGAAATTCAAGCGCGCGCTATGATTCGTGTTTTCATACCGGGAGAAACGCCCGTTTTGGATCTCTTATAACAGGCATATGTTTAGAGAGTTTTTTGCGAGTAATGGCTGAGCTAGTCGGAAGAAGTCATTGATGTGTGTTTTTCGAATTTAGGAACGCGAAGCGCAACAACGCGTGGTGGATCAGGACAGATAGCGCTTGGCGCGCTTCAGATAGGCGGGAAGATTCACGATCTCGTTTTGCTCTGCGAAAGTCAGCATCTTGTTCATCTGCGAAAGCGTGGACCGTTCCGTTCGGAACTGCTCGAGAAACGCGGCGACCTGCTTGCCAACGAACCGGCCGATTGAGCCGGGATGAATGACCAGGCTGAATCCCAGCGCTTCGAGCTTTTCCGCGGGCAGCATTGGCGTCTTTCCACTCTCGACCATGTTGGCGAGCAGAGGTGCCTTTATGCTGCGACCGATGACCGCGAGCTCGTCCTCCGAAAGTGGCGATTCGACGAAAATCATGTCGGCTCCGGCCTCGTAATACGCGTTGGCGCGCTCCAGCGCCGCCTGCAGACCTTCCACCGTGCGCGCGTCGGTGCGCGCGATGATGACGAAGTCCGGATCGATCCTTGCGTCCAGCGCCGCTTTCAGCTTGCCCGTCATCTCCGCGGGCGGCACCACGCGCTTCTCGTCGAAGTGGCCGCAGCGCTTGGGCATCTGCTGATCCTCGATGTGACAGGCGGCGACGCCGGCGCGTTCGTAGGCGCGGATAGTGCGCGCGACGTTCATGGCATTGCCGTAGCCGGTGTCGGCGTCGGCGATCACCGGCAGATCCACGGCGTCGGATATGCGCTCGGCCTGCTCCAGCATCTCGGCGAAGCTCAACAGGCCCAGGTCGGGCACCCCGAGCCGGGTGTGAGAGACCCCGGCGCCGGTCATGTAGACGGCTTCGAAACCGGCCCGCTCCACGCAGCGGGCGATATAGGCGTCGTAAACCCCCGGAGCGATCAGAATCTCCTCGCGCGCAATCAGCCGGCGCAAGCGCTGGTTCCTGGTCATGGGGGCGGATCTACTTATAGATGACGGCGGTTCGTCAAGCTTCGCTGCTGGCGAGTATTTCCTCGATCACGGTCTGCACGTCGAACGCCTGCGCCAGCGTCGCCGCCGTATTGGGCTTGCCGTCCAGGAGGTCCGCCAGATTGTCCAGCGACCGTGCCCGGTCCGTGGTTTCGGACTCCCCGGCCGCCAGGAACGGCCGCCAGCCGTCGGCCTCGTACACCTGCATGCCGCCGCCGCTGGAAAGCCTCAACGATCGCTTCGATCCCCACATCGTGTATTCCATGCCCACCGGTCCGCGGCCGCCCACCCCGGCGTTC
>DATIPL010000123.1:0-3509 GCA_035471965.1 Gammaproteobacteria bacterium | reverse complement strand
ACAAGCGTATCTGATCCCCGAGCTGGCTCTCGAACCAGACGCTGAAGCCGTGTAGGGTGCCGGCACGGCGGATACCCCATCGGCACTCCCCGTCGGCGTCGAGTTTCTCGACGCTTCGATAATCCAGCGTGGTCCAGAGTTCGCCGGGGGCGAGCGGCGCGACAGCGCCCGGCCGGTGACGGTGCCAGGCGTTGATCGCCTGGTTCCGGGCAGCACCCAAATCGAGTCCCAGCGGCGACTTTTCCCACGGGCCGGCAATGGCGGCGTAGTGATCTTCCGCTTCCACCGGCGCCACGTATATACGGTCCTCCGCCGGGATCAGCATCCCTCCCGGGGCGAGCAGCCTTTCGCGCGCATCGATTACGGCATGCAGATGATTCCCGAACAGCGGCAACACTCCATGAAGATCGGAGACGATGATGTCGGCCCTGCATGCCGGCGCCACGGCAGTAGAGACGTCTTTGATGAAGCGAATGCGCTTGTGCAATCCGTTGTCCCGGGCAATCTGCTCCGCCACGCGGATGGACGCATCGGGCTCGATGGCGTAGACGAGACGCGCTCCGAGGCGGGCGGCGAAAAGAGCGAGAATGCCCACCCCCGTGCCGATGTCGGCGACGATGCATCCCGGCGTGACGGTTTGCTCCAGTGCGCGGAGATAGGCGCCGGTGCGGGTGCCGTCGGCCACCATGGCGGCATGGTCGGCAAGGCTATACATGGACCGGCGCCAGACGGCTGTCGAAGTCCTCGAGTATCGTTTCCGCAAGATCCGCCGGATACGGCGTCTCTTCGCAGGTGCACAGGCGCTTGACCGGCACGCGTTTCACCAGGTCCGCGATCTGCGCAAACTCCCTCGCCCGGTCTGCATTGCTCAACAGCAGGCCCTGCGCGTTTTCCTTCAGCAGCGCCAGCAGAGCGTCACGGGCTTTCATTGGGCGAACCGGCGCTGACGATTGCGCCCGTGCGCCATCACTGAGCACGTAAATCGCGCTCATGGGTCGAGACTCTGGCTGAAAGCGGAACGGTTCCGCGTCCAGAGCGAGGTAGCGTTTGTCCCAGTTGGGGGTCAGCTCCGGCAGCGCGTTCGCCGTTCCGAACAGGGCTCTGGCGGAGTCCGGCCACAGTCGTAAACGCGGATAACCGGATTGAGCGAAGTAAGCACCGTCGCGCAGCTCGAGGGCGAGGATATCGTCGGACATCACGGCAGAGCCCTTCTGCGCGAGGGCGGCGGCAAGGGTGGATTTTCCCGCGCCTGCTTCGCCCATGAATCCCAGGGCCTGTCCGTCTACCTCGACGACACTGGCGTGCAGGCTGAGCACGCCACGAAGCCGCAGTACGAATCCGAGCATCGGACCCAGCAGATAAGTGGCCGTATCCTCGAGGGTCAGCGGCGGATGCCACTCGGCCCAGATCTCGGAACCGGCGTCGTCAATCAGGAACGCCGTATCGTCGCTGTAGCGGAAATAAAGCCCCGAGGGATTTCTCGAACGGGCGACGCGCAGCAGCGATTTCCCGCCATCGTCGACAATCGTGCTGACGTGTTCGAATTGCGCATCGATATCGGCGCGGGGGGGCACGCCGTCAAGGTGAATGACGACGTCGTGTGAGACCGATCGTTGGTCAGGAAAAAGACCCGGGACGGGAGCATCAGCGCACAGGCGGAGACCGTAGGCGGCGTAACGATGTGTCATGGTCCATGCTGCGGCAGGAGGACGCGCCCGGCGACCGTCGTAATCGATTAAAGCTTGACGCTTTTGGTTGCCCCCGCCATGGCGCCGTCGCCCATGCCTACCGGCGACAGGGCCTGGGTGACCGCGCGGATGTCGCCGTACTCCTTGAGCCTGGGGCTACGGTAGGGTCGCTTCGCGCGCGCCGCCTTGGTATTGCCTGGGTCGAAGTGTTCCATGGGTCGAGTGACGCGATTCTGTTCGTTCAAAGCCATTGTGCTCGAGCCAGAGCCCGAGGCTAACCGGCGCCATCCGGAGCCAGAGCGCGTCTGCTGAGTTCAGCGTTTGCTCGACCGGCGGCAGCCGATTGATATCAATATAGCAGCTGAGGGCCGGCGGAATTGTGCCCCCGGCCGCCCGGCGTGCGGATTCCGCGCGCAGACGGGCCCCGAGGACGTCCTCGGAGAGCGGCGACTTGCGCCGCCGGCGCACGGCGTCGGGCACGAGATTCGTCATCGCCTCTCTGGCCAGGTGCTTGTTCACGCACCAGGGCAGAGGCGGCACGGCGAGCAGAAATTCGGCCACGCGAAGATCGAAGAACGGATAGCGCACCTCCACCGGCTGGCCGGTGAAGTTGGCGTCCTCCTGTTCCAGCACCGACGGCCAGGCGGGACTGGTGTAATAGCGGTAGGCCTGGGGTCGAAATGGATGCTTCGAGAGCGCCCAGTCGGCGCTCCACTCACCGACGCGGCGGACGAGATCGAAGCGCTCCACCAGATCACGACGGATCCATGCGGGCGGTAAGCGGCCGGGCGTCGGTCCACGGCGTCGGCGTTTCCACACGGTACGGATGCCGAGGGGCGGACGCACGCGGTGAATCAGCAGGCAGCCGAGGAGATCTCCGGCAATCCGCGAGAGCGGTATACGCCCGACGAGATCGGCAACGTAGCTTCCCAGCATCAGCTCGTCGCCGCCGTGACCGGACAGCGCGACGCGCGAATGATCCAACAGATCGCGGTACTGGGTGCGTTGATTGAAGTAAAAGGGATCGTGAATCGGCTCAGGCGTTGCGTCCCAGCGGGCGTAGGGAAGAAACTCGTCGGCGCTCATGAACTCCACCGGAAAACCGACGTGCTCCGCCGTGGCGGAGGCGAAGCGGCGCTCCTGGTCCGGGATCAAATGATCGAAGACCACGGTGTAGCCGCGCATGCGAACCTGCGCATCGCAGCTCCTGGCCGTAGCCGAAATGACGGCGGAATCCATGCCGCCGCTGAGATGAATTCCAACGCTGTCGTTGCTCAAGCGATCGGAAACCGATCGCTGCATGACCTCGCGGAAGTGCTCGAGATACTGCCCCGTGTTTCGATAGCGAATTTCCTCCGGTACGGGCAGCGACCAGTAGCGCCATCGGCGCAGGTTTCCGTTTCGAAACTCCAGGGCGTGGCCCGGTGGCAGCCTGCGGATGTCGGCGAAGGCGCTGGCGTCGAGTGTCATGAACAGACCGGTGGTGAGGAACTCCGCCATCGCCTGCGCGTCCAGGTCGTCGCCGACAAAAGGAAGCATTCGAAGAGCGTCCACAGAGCTGCACGCGTACAGTGTGCCGTTGCGGCAGGCGTAAAAAAGCGGCTTGATGCCGAAGTGATCCCGCGCCAGCAACAGTCGTTTTTTCTTCGCGTCCCAAAGCGCGAAGGCGAAGTCACCGCGAAGATGCTCGACGCAGTCGTTTCCGAAAGCGCGGTACGCAGCGAGCAGCAGCGCGCCGTCACTGATATCTGATGTCACGGTGTCTGCTTTGCCTCGGAGCGCCGAAGTCAGCGTTTCACGGTCGTCGAGGCGGAAATCGCC
>DATIPL010000122.1:0-2683 GCA_035471965.1 Gammaproteobacteria bacterium | reverse complement strand
GAGATCCGTCGCAACGTCGTTCGGAGCTTTGCCTGCGTAAGAAGAGAAAACAATTTCGAGAACATCTTCCTGGGAAACTATGTTTCGGGCGACCTCTTCCAGCCAGCCGTCGTGCTTGTTTACATAGGGCGAATACTGGCTTCTTCCCCAGAAGGGAACGATGGCAATTCGCAGCTTTTCACCTGCCGAGGCCAGCACGGCCGGCGTAGACTTTTCCTGGATTTCCGATTCGAGCTTCTTCTGCTCGAGCTTGAGGCGCTCGAGCTCGGCGCGCGCTTTGGCCAGCTGCTCCGATTCACTCTCCGGCGGCTGCAACTGCGGCGGCTGCAGTGGCTGCGACTGTTCGTGGTTCGCGATCGCGACCCGGTATGCCTCCTGAGCCTGCTTCACCGCCTCGGAATCCGGCAGCACCTGGGCGGCCTTATCCAGATAGGCTTTGGCCTTGTCAAAATTCTCCTGCGCAACGGCCTGATCCTTGAGCTGCAGGTACTTCTCACCGATTTCAGCAATACCCGTTTTGGCCTTGGAGTTGTCGGGATCCAGCTCCAGCACCCGATGATATCGCTCCAGTGCGTTCTTGCCGGGAGGCCAGCTGAGCCTGACCGCCTCGAAGTCCACCAGGGCGTCAGCGAGCAGCGATTCGATTTCTTCCGCTCTTCCGGGTTCCGACTCGGCCCGCTCAATCGCCTCCGCCTGTCTTCGATCGGCCTCCGCGCTGGCGGTTTCTTCGGCCTCACGTACTTTTTCCTCGGCGATGCGGCGCTGCTCCTCTTCGTAGGCGCTCTTCGCCTGCTCCAGCGCGACCCTCGCCTCCGAAACGATCCCGGCGCCGGGCAGGACGGCCTCGGCTTCCGCAAGCTGCGAAGCCGCGTCTGAAAATTCCTGCTTCTTCATGGCTTCACGGGAGCGCACGACGAGCCCCTCCACCACGCGCTTCAAACCCTCTCTCGCTTCCCGGTTTTCACTGTCTATGGCGATCAACTTGGTAAGACGGTAAAAGGCATTGTTTTCCTTGGGGCGCGTGAGTCGTCCTTCGGCGATATCGGCGGTTGCGCCTTCTAAAAGCTCGGCAATTCGTTCCTTGCGCTCTCGTGCCGCCTCGAGCTCCGCCAGGCGTTTCGCTTCCGCCTTCGCCAGCTGCTGCTGTGCTTCCAGCTGCTTTTCCAAAGCCGCGGCCTGACGCCTCGCCTCCTCGGCCCGCCTCCTTGCTTCTTCCTCGGGGTCCGGCGGAGCCTCGACGGCCGAAAATTCGGTCTCCCCGCCGCGTGACCGCGATACAACGGTTTCGTCGCTCGCGGCGCTCTGTTCCTCCCGGGGATTTCCGAACCAGTTGGCCGTGCTCGCAACCACGACTATCAGCACGACGGCGACGATCGGCATCCAGTTGATGTGGTTTTCTGGCCCGCGAAGAAGCTCGGTCAAGCGCCTGGTGGGCGGCGCCATCTCGTCCAGGTCGCCTCTGGCGGTCGCCACCCCTCCGCCGGTTGCTGTACGCGTGTCACCCGCCGTGGACCCGGCCCCGGCGGGAGCGGTCGTCCTGGCGGCCGATTTCTGTTTCCCGGGGGACATGAAAACCGCGGTAACCGCTTCGGGGTTCAAATCGCCCTGGAGGGCAGAGCGCCAGTCGGCAATGGTCTGCGGGCGCTCCTCGGGGTGAAAGGCCAACGCATAATCGATGGCCCGCAGGAAAGTTTCGGAGTATCGGTATTTCCCGACCTCCGTAGCGCTCACGTACGGATCCTTGCCTCCGACCATAGCGTTGACCCGTTGCATGGCATCCGGCGGTGCCTTCCCGACCACCGCGCGGTACATCGTCGCCCCGAGGGCATAGATATCCGTCCAGGGCCCCTGTTTTCTTTCCCCCTCCGTGGAATTGTCGTACTGCTCCAACGGCGCATAGCCGGGCGAGACCAGCGCGGTGAGCGTGCGGGTCTGGGCTCCGATGGCCTGACGCGCCGATCCGAAGTCCAGCAATACCGGTGTCCCGTCGTCCCGAAGGTAGATGTTGTCCGGCTTGACGTCACGATGGATGAATCCGGCGTTATGAATGAGCTCGAGTCCTTCGAGCAGCGCATTGAAGATGCGGAGAAGCGCTTCCTCCCCCTCGACTTTCTTGTATTTGAACGCATCCTCGAGCGTGCGTCCCTTCACGTACTCCATCACCATGTAAGCCGTATTGTTGGCTTCGAATACGGCCACCACCTGCACGATGTTCGGGTGACGAAACTTGACCAGGGTCTGCGCCTCATTGATGAAGCGATGCAGCCCCCAGCCGTAAGTTTCGCTCTGAGAGTCGGAGATCGGAACGACCGAGCTGTCTCCGGTCCGGGTGGCGAGATCCGTGGGCAGGTATTCCTTTATCGCGACCTCATGGTTCAAATTGGTGTCGCGGGCCAGATAGGTAATGCCGAATCCGCCCTGACCGAGGACGGACTCAATCCGGTACCAGTGCAGGGTATGCCCCGCCGGCAGCGCGATTCGGTGGCTTTGTCCGCTGGTCGAGGTCATTCCGCCCTGTGCAAGACAGTCGTGTCCGTTTCCAGATCAGCCGCTAGCACTCAATCAATCAACCTGGGAATCAAATTTGGCAACATCACGATTTTCGCTTTCTCCGGGCACCGCCCATGTCTTCGCCGCCCACCCCGGGACCCCGCGGGGGAGGTAAGACCTCCAGACGATGGGT
>DATIPL010000121.1:0-7152 GCA_035471965.1 Gammaproteobacteria bacterium | reverse complement strand
AAAATTCTTCCAGCCAGGGCTTGAGCGTCAGCAGCTTGGGCTTTGCCGGCTTGCCCCGGCTGATCCGCAGCACGTTTTCGATGATCGAATTCATGCGAATGGAGTTTTCACGAATCATCTCCGTCAGCCGGCGGTCTCCATCCGCAAGGCCGCTCGATTCGCTCAGCAGCTGCCCGGCGTGGCTTATTGCGCCCAGCGGATTGCGGATTTCGTGGGCGATACTCGCCGCCATGCGGCCGAGCGAGGCGAGCTTCAGCTGCTGCGCCTGCTGGGTGAGTGCCGAGGCATCCTCGATGAATACCAGCACGCCGTCGGCGGCGTCCTGACCGATTCCCGCGAAGGAGCAGATCAATCTCATTTGTGTGCCGTCGTTTTGAAACAGATGCGACGGGCGGCCGCGATCACCGCGCCAGGTCTGCAGCAGTCCCGAAAGCTTGGGCAGGACATTTTCGACCCGCGCGCCCTCGTCGTATGTTTCCAGTCCCAGCATGTGGCGCGCCGATTCATTGACCAGACGAACACGATTATGCGCGTCGACAACGAGTATTCCGGACTGCATCCGGCTGATGATGTGCTCGTTCAGCTGGGAAAGGTTCGCAAGATCGACCTCACGCCTGGCCGCCAGCGCTTCGCTCATTCGAATACGCCTGGCGGAAACATGGGCGATATAGGCGGTGGCAAACAGAGACGCGCCGAGGATGCCGGCGTGAGTATAGTGAGTGGTCGGAAACGGATTCGTGAGCCAGACGAAAATCTGCTGAGTGAGAATCGCAATCGAAGCCATGGCCGCGAATAAAATTGCGATTCTCCCCTGGGTAAGCACGCTTCCGCCGGCAATAGCGACCAGTAGCAGCATGCCGAATCCGCTGGTGACTCCGCCGCTGGCGTGCATGAGCAGAGTGATGGCGACGATGTCGGCAAACACCTGGAGCAAAACCTGGGCGTCGTACGCAGGCGAGCGCACATGATAGGCCGCCGCGGCGAGCAGGCTGAATACGAGATATCCGACGGCCGCGTTTCGAAATAGCTCCGCGTCGTAGTAGCCGACCGGGACGGGTGCGACACCCCAGTAGTAGAGCACGAGCAGCAGCCCGGACAGCGCCAGCCGGTAAAGAATGAAATAGCGCAAAGGCTTCCTTTCGGCCGTATCGCCGAACGCGATGCCTATGCCGGGAACGTTCACACTGATTTCGGACATCGACCTCAGCAGCTTCTCCCGGCCGGGGCGCGGGAGCTTTAGCGCAATGCAATGAAATAATATTAGCGTCTTTGCCCGATTTCGTGAGATTCGACGGGCTGCGCGTCGAGGCGGACGGTGATCCGACTGTGATATCCTTCTCAGCCGTCCGGGTGGTGGAAAAACAAAGGGGCGGATTCATGAACCTGCACGAATATCAGGCCAAAGCGGTGCTGCGCGACTACGGCGTACCCGTCCCGGACGGCTCGCCGGCCGGCAGCGCCCCGGCGGCACGGGAGGCGGCGGAAAGTCTCGGCGGCGAATCCTGGATGGTCAAGGCGCAGGTCCACGCCGGCGGCCGGGGCAAGGCCGGTGGAGTCAAGCGCGCGACCAGCCTCGACCAGGTGGAGGAACTGGCCAAGGCCATGCTCGGAACCCGCCTCGTGACCAAGCAGACCAGAGCGGACGGACAGCCGGTCAATACCGTGCTGGTGGAAGCCACCACCGAGATCGGTGACGAGTTCTATCTCAGCATGCTGGTGGACCGCGGCCGGCGGCAGGTCACCATCATGGCTTCCGCCGCCGGTGGCATGAATATCGAGGAGGTGGCGGCCAAAGAGCCTGAAAAAATCGTCATGGAATACATCGATCCGGCTGCCGGGCTGCAGCCCTATCAAGTGCGCCGCGTGGGCTTCTCCTTTGGACTCGATGGAGCGCAGATCAAACAGCTCGGGTCGGTTCTGGGCGGGCTGTTCAAGATGTTCATGGAAAAAGACCTGAGCCTGCTCGAGCTCAATCCGCTGGTCCGCACCCGGGCCGGGGATCTTCTCGCCCTGGATGCCAAGATCAATATCGACGACAACGCGCTATACCGCCACCCGGACCTCGCCGGCCAGAACGACACCTCACAACAGGACGAGAAAGAGGTCCGAGCGAAGCAGTTCGATCTCAATTACATCACCCTGGATGGCAACATCGCGTGCATGGTCAACGGTGCCGGCCTCGCCATGGGAACCATGGACCTGATCAAGCTGACCGGCGGAGATCCGGCGAACTTTCTCGACGTGGGCGGAGGCACCGATGCGGAAAAGGTCGCCGAAGCTTTCAAGCTGATCGTATCCGACGACAAGGTCAAGGCGATTCTGGTGAATATCTTCGGCGGAATCGTTCGCTGCGACCTGATCGCCGAAGGCATCATCAAAGCGGTCAAGGAAGTCGGGGTCAGCATCCCCGTCGTGGTCAGGCTGGAAGGCACCAATGTCGAGCGAGGCAGGAAGCTGCTGGATGAAAGCGGCCTGGACGTCATCTCCGCGGAATCGCTGTCCAAGGCGGCCGAAAAAGCAATACAGCTTGCGGGCTGAGCACCAAGCGAACTCACATCATGAGCGTACTTGTCAACAAAGACACGAGGGTCATCTGCCAGGGATTTACCGGCAGGCAGGGCACCTTTCACTCGGAGCAGGCCATCGACTACGGCACCAACCTGGTTGGCGGCGTAACCCCCGGCAAGGGCGGCCAGAAGCACCTCGACCGGCCCGTTTTCAATACGGTCCACGACGCTGTCAGAGAAACAGGCGCCGACGCCACCATGATTTACGTCCCGGCGGCGTTCGCAGCGGATGCCATTCTGGAGGCGGCCAGCGGCGGCATCCGGGTCATCGCCTGTATCACCGAGGGCATTCCTGTGCTCGATATGTTGAAGGTGAAAAGCGCGCTGGCGCGCTTCCCTCAGGTGCGCCTGATCGGGCCGAACTGTCCGGGAATCATCACGCCGGAGGAATGCAAGATCGGGATCATGCCGGGGCCGATTCACAAGGCGGGGGTCGTCGGGGTGGTTTCCCGTTCAGGTACCCTTACCTACGAGGCTGTGCACCAGACGACTCAGAACGGACTGGGCCAAAGCACCTGTATCGGCATCGGCGGAGATCCCATTAACGGACTGAGCTTCATCGATTGTCTGCAGCTGTTTCAGCAGGACGGCCAGACCGAGGGTATCGTCATGGTGGGCGAGATAGGCGGCAGCGCGGAAGAGGATGCGGCAGACTACATCAAGGCCAGCGTGACAAAGCCGGTGGTGGCCTACATTGCCGGCGTGACCGCTCCTCCCGGGCGCCGCATGGGGCACGCTGGCGCGATAATTTCCGGGGGAAAAGGCACCGCGGAGGCCAAGTTCGAGGCCCTGGAATCGGCCGGGGCGCGCACCGTAAAATCCCCCACCGCCATAGGCGACGCGATTAAGGAATCAATGGGTCGTTGAACGGCTGCGTCATGCGCAAAGATCGGGCGCAACGTCCCCGGCCGCCTGACGCAGTGACTAGAGACTTCTCGTCGTCGAATTCACACTGAGTTTAACCCGATACTTCAGGCCCGAATGAGATGAAAAAGATCGAAGCCATCATCAAGCCATTCAAGCTCGACGACGTCAGAGAATCCCTGTCCGAGATCGGCATCGCCGGAATGACCGCGACCGAAGTCAAGGGCTTCGGGCGCCAGAAAGGCCATACCGAGCTCTACCGGGGGGCCGAGTACGTAGTGGACTTCCTGCCGAAGGTCAAAATCGAAATCGTCGTCACCGAGGAACAGGCCGAGCCGTGCATCGAGGCGATCACCGAAGCCGCGCGCACCGGCAAGATCGGTGACGGCAAAATCTTCGTCACCCCCGTGGAGAAGGTCATCCGGATCCGCACCGGCGAGCAGGACGAAGCCGCGATCTGAACGCTTTTGAGTATCCGTCGATTGCCGCAAGCGCAGGAGCTCGACGGCGGCCGGGTTGACGGATTTCAGTCCGCGCGTCGACGGATTCGGCTCATCCCCGCTCGAGCCTGCGCGACCAGAAATCCGGATTATGGTTTTCCTCCGATCTCACCCCCACTGCGTGAGACGCCCCGCTGAGCGGCAGCCCGTGCCGCAGCTGCACCAGCAGGCGCCGGCGCTCCATCTCGGGTCGCTGAAAGGCGTTGCTTCTGAGCCGCTGCAGCGAGGCGAGGTTTTCCCGCCCGAGAAAATATGAGGAGAAGCTCCGCAGGCGCTCGAACTGATCGTGTGCACACGCTTCGCACCACGCCGCAACTCGATCGCCGGGGTCGATGGCGTCGAAACCGGGGGACGCCGGCAGGAAGGGCCGGTCAAACGCGCGCGCCCCGTCGTCGCCGAGATCCAGCAGCGCGCCCAACGCGTCGACGGCTTGAGACCGGCGTCCCAGCGCCCAGGCAATTCTCGCCAGGCTGTGGAGACGCGCCGCGGGCTCGATTTCCGCACCGGCGTCGGCCGCGAGCTCGAACGCCGCCTCCAGGCTGGCAAGCCGGCTCCAGGGATCCGACGCCACATCGGCGGCGGCGGTGAAGTATGCCAGCATTCTCATCCATCGAACGTCTGACCGGTTGCGCTTCGAGGCCGGGCGGGTTCTCCAGGCGTCTGCGCGCGAGCGGGAGTACCGCCCTGAACTAAGATAGCCCCAGACCTCGTCTTCACTGGCCTCGCGGGCCCCCGTCTGGTCGCCGCCTTTCACTGCCAGGAGTCCGCGCTGGAGCAGGTCCTCCCATCGGTTGTCCCTGCAGGCAAACAGGTTGAGGACGTAAGAATCGAGCGGCTGCGCCGAGTCCACCGGCGCCAGCAGCTCGAGCCCCGGGATCAGGCGCAGCGGCCGATACCCGAGATCCGAAAATTTGCCCACCAGCGAGTAATCGAAGTCTTGCGTGCTCTTGATCTCGAACATGATCAGGGGTGATTCCCGGGCAAAGAAACTGCGACCCCCATCGATGATCTGTTTTTCCGCGCCTTCCGCATCCAGCTTCACGAAATCGATGGACTCGATTCCGCATCGACGCGCAAACTCGTCGAGCCTCAAAACTTTTACCCGCTCTCCTCTTTCGAACGACGACGCGTCAGCCAGCAGCCGGCGGCCCTCGGCCCCGGCTTGCATCGACAACCTGAGCTCGCCGTTCCGGTCGCTCAAGGCGTGTTCGAAAACGTCGACATTCTCGAAATCATTCAGCGCCACGTTCGCCCGCAGCCATCGGGCCGTGGTGGAAGAGGGCTCGACGCTGAATATCCGCCCGTGCGCGCCGACGCCCCGGGCCGCCAGCAGCGTGTAGACGCCAAAGTTGGCGCCGACGTCCAGAACGCGCATCCCCGGGGCGAGGAATTTGCGCAGGAATGACGTCTCATCCTCGAACCAGTCTTCCTGTTCCAGCAGCACGTAGGTGGTGAGCTGATCGAGGTCGTCAGGGAGCACCATGCGGCCACCGTCCCGGGTCCTGATATCGATGGCCCCGGTCACCTCGAGCGGCGATGATCGCCGCTCATGTGTTTGCCGCCGAGCGCCGCGCCACCGATCCCAGCAGCGGAGGAAATTCGCCTCGACAGCCTGGACGAACGATCGCTCGTCGCACAGCGGCGACGCCAACATCCGCTCCCGCAGCGTCTCCGCGTAGACCCGGCGCTGTTCCCGGTTCACCGCCAGCGCCACCGCCGTGGCAACATAAGCGTCTTCAGACGGCGCCACCAGTTCCGGTAGATTCAAGACCTCGAGCAAGCTCGCCCCCACCCGCGACGAATGTGCATTTCCCGGCAGCGTCACCACCGGTATGCCCATGTAGAGCGCCTCGCAGGTGGTGGTGGTGCCGTTGTAGGGAAAGGTGTCCAGAGCGACGTCCACGCGGGCATAAAGCCCAAGGTGCTGCTCAAGCGTTTCGGTTCGCCCGAGGAGCTCGATGCGATCGGGCGAAATACCGGCCGCCTCGAATCGTCTTTCCACCCGCGCACGAGTGGCGGGATCCACCAGCGCGGTGGCTTTGAGCAGCAGCCTGGATCCGGGCAGCTCCTCGAGGATACGGCACCAGCTTTGGATCAATTCCGGAGATAACTTGGGCAGCTCATTGAACGATCCGAAGGTGAGGGTGCGGTCGTCCTGATTCATCAGTGCCACCGGTGGCGCGGTGCGTGGCGGCCGATAGCACAAGAACGCGTCGGGCAAGCGAATCAGCGTTTCCGAGTATTCACCATCGGCGCCGCCCGGCGGATCTGCGACCGCGTCAGTCAGACGGTAGTCCACTTCCGGCAGGCCGGTGGTGGCGGGGTAGCCGAGATAGGCGAGCTGAACCGGCGCGGGCTTCTGCGCGAACACCGGCAGCCGGTTGCCGGCGAAGTGGCCGGCAAGATCCACCAGCAGATCAATCTGGTCCTCGCGGATGCGCCTGGACAGCGACTCATGGCTGTCTGAGCTTACGTCGCGCCACTGGTCGGCGAATTCGCTCAGGCGTTCGGTGACCCGATCGGGGTCTGCGACGTCTGAATAACAAAACACCTCGAAAAGCCGCCGATCGTGACCCTGGATCAGCGGCTCGATAAAAAAAGCCACCGAATGGAGACGGAAATCGGGAGACACGTAACCCACTCTCAGGCGGCGCCCCGGCGCGGGATCGTTGCCGTGCTCCGCCACCGCCCGGATCCGTTCCGGCGAAAGCGAACGCCGATAACGGGCATGCAGCCCGGCTGCGACCCCGGTCTCGTCCTGTCGGCGATAGTTGGTAATGGCGATCAAGTTGGAAAGAGTGACCGCGTTCATGGGATCGATATCCAGCGCCTTTTTATACGCGTCGACCGCCCCGTCGTAGCGACCTTGAAGATGGCGGGCTCCGCCGAGGTTATCGAATCCCAGACTGAATTCAGGCTGAATGCGAACCGCTTGTTCGAAAACTCTCGTCGCTTCCTCGTATTCCCCGTTTCCGCTCAAGAGTATGCCGAGATCGTTCAGAACGTCAGGCTGGCGCGAATCGACTTCGAGCGCTCGACGGTACCAGACTATGGCATCCGTCCGTCTTCCGACTCTGGCAGCCGTTTCAGCAAGCCGCTTCCAGGCCGGCGCGTAGTCGGATTTTTGCTCGGCAACCCGCTGATACTCCGGGATCGCGGCCACGAAATTTCCGTGGAGAAACAACTCGTCGGCGAGCCGCATTCTCAATTCATGGTCTTGC
>DATIPL010000120.1:0-2111 GCA_035471965.1 Gammaproteobacteria bacterium | reverse complement strand
GCGCACTGGTCGCTGACCACGCTGAAGGAGAAGCTGGTCAAGATCGGCGCGAGAATGGTCCGCCATGGCCGCTACATCACATTCCAGATGGCCGAGGTCGCGGTGTCGAGGCGGATGTTCGGACAAATCCTAGCTCGCATCGCCCGGCTGCGTGCCCCGCCGGTGCCGGCTTGATTCATGCCGCCATCGCGGAGGGGAGAACCACGGGAGAAGTGTGCCTCGATACAGGAAAAACTGGGGTTGCGTGCCATAAGACCGTTATCGGCGCGGATCCACGAGGCTCGCGGTGCACCTTGCTCCTGCCCGTCGGCTTCGAAATTGCCGTCAAGGGCCAAAATCCCTATGCTAATGCTCGTAGCCGAGGGTCATCTGGGGGATGTCGGTTTAGGTCGGTTATGGTCATGCGGACGCTCGCGTTACCCGATGCCGTGGAGCAGCGGTCGCTGACGACGCTGCGGGAGAAGCTCATAAAGATCGGGGCGACAGCGCGCCACTGGTCGGTACTGCCGATGGTGTTCGCGAGCCGCGCAACCGCAGGGTAGAAATCAGCTTCTGACCAACGCGAATTTCGGATGGACCCGAGATAGGTGCTCGAAAAAAGTCTCAGAATAGGAGTGCAACGGCAATGACGATAAGAGGCATTTTCCTGGCGGCTGCGGTGGCGATGGCCGCGATCGTGCCAAGTATCGTGTCTCACCACGCAAACGCAGCAACCGCGCAGGATCTTCACAGGGACGCTGACCAGGCTCTGAAAACGCTTTACAGAACCAGCCCTGTCGCTGAGGACATTTCCAAGAAGGCGCGGGCGGTTCTTGTGTTCCCGAACGTCATCAAAGCGGGACTCGTGTTCGGCGGAAGCTACGGCGAAGGCGTTCTGATGGAAGGTTACAAGCTCGTCGATTACTATAACTCCGTTACAGGCTCGTTCGGGTTTCAGGCTGGCGCACAGTCATACAGTTACGCGGTGTTTCTGATGACCGACAAGGCCGTTGACTACCTCAAGACATCTGAAGGTTGGGAAATCGGGGTCGGCCCGACCGTGGTTATCGTTAACGAGGGTGTCGCCAAGAATCTGTCGACTTCAACGCTGAAGGACGACGCTTATGCCTTCATATTCAGTCAGCAGGGACTGATGGCTGGTGTAAGTATCGAAGGTACGAAGATTTCAAAAATTCAGCGCTGAACAAAGTCCATGAGGCTTAGAGCCCGAAACCATCCGTGCCCACACCAGATTCCACTGGTGGCCCGACGAATGAATCATCCGGAATCCGTATAAGAGGAGGATCTCCAAATGACGGCGAATTCCCGCGGTTATCTGAAAACGACGGTCGGAGCAGCCACCGTACTGGCAGCAGGCCTGATCGTGGCGTCCTGTGTGGCACAACGCTCGGCGCCGGAACAGGTGGAAACGACGAACCCTACCGTCACCTACAAATATCGCACTGACGATGACCTAATTCAGGCCGGCCAACGCGCGACGACATACTGCAATCGGTATCAATCGATCCCGCGAACGGTGAGTTTTGGAAACGATACGGAAGGTGAAAAGGTCGTCATCTTCGACTGTGTGCCGGTGTCGGCGCCGATGGCCCCGCGGCCTGAGTTCAATCCCAATCTCACCTACAACTACCGGTCAGACCAGGAACTGGTGGATGCGGCGCGCAATGCTCAGATCTACTGCATGAACCGCGGGTCGCAGCAGGTCGTTTCGAACATTGTGACGAATGCGAACGGGACCAAGACGGTCACGTTCTATTGCAATCCGCAGTAAGGCGGCGAGGCCGGGGCTTATCGTTCGGTAACGGCGTGTAGGACTGACCCGCCCCCCGGTTCGGTACCACTGGCTAGTTTAGACTTCTGAGGTCATGTTTGAAGCGGCGATCTGCGCGGAGCCCGTGGGTCGCGGAGGGCAGATCGTCGGTGTGTGGCAGGAGGGCCTCCGGCGCCGGCGGTCTATAGCCGAGCGCACTGTGCGGCCGGATGCTGTTGTAGTGGCGGCGCCAGCGCTCGATGAGTACCTGGGCCTCTTTCAAGCTGTAGAAGATCTCGCCGTTGAGGAGCTCGTCGCGAAGCTTGCCGTTGAAGCTCTCGTTGTAGCCGTTCTCCCACGG
>DATIPL010000119.1:0-4207 GCA_035471965.1 Gammaproteobacteria bacterium | reverse complement strand
ATCGGACGCCCGTCAAGAAAATCGACGTTGAAGTGGCATAAACTCATGTTAGGTTTTGACTGGATACTGCTCCAATGCCCGCTTCACCGGGCGGCCCGGATATGCCGCCACCGATAGAGACGATTCGGCGCGTCGATGTTCCGATTTAGCTGTGCGCGCCCTGGTCTGCACCCGCTATCCGTGCCTCCCCCTGGACACGGGGGCGAGGACACGCCCCCGCACGGGAAGCGACGGGGATTTCCCCACGGGCGTCCAGTCGCCGGCCGGGTTCGGGAAACAGCGAAATGAGCCCGGCAGGAAGCTCCGAGATCACCGAAGCCCTTCTGACCCGCTTCGTTCCCATCAACGGGATCGCGACCCGGCACCTCAAAGAGCTCAAGAATTACTGCGAAATCATCACCATACGGGATGAACAGCCGATCGAACTCGGGGTCGGCCGAAGCCGGTACAACTATTACCTGGTGGAGGGCGAGGTCCAGGTCCTGAGCGGCAGCCGGGTGACCGACACCCTCTTCGCCCGCACCGAAAGGGCGCGTTTCTCGCTTTCGCAGATGCGCGAGGAGAAACAGAGCCTGCGGGCAGGCAGCCTGGTCAAGCTGCTGCGCGTGGATCGCAAGAAAATCAGCGCGATGCTCGTCTGGAGCGAGTCCGAGGGTGACGAAAGCGACGCGGACGCGTCCGAAGTCGACTCGAGCATTCTCAATTCGGAGATCCTGTCACGCGTTCCTCCTGCCAACGTGCAGAAAATCCGCAGCGTGATGGAGAAGGTCGAGTTCAAGTCGGGCGAGGTTGTCGTCCGCCAAGGCGATCGCGGCGATTACTACTATTTCATTCATGACGGCCGCTGCCTGGTCACGCGTCAGAATGAGGACAGCACCGCTCCGGTGGAGATCGTGGAGCTGGCTGCGGGAGACACCTTCGGCGAAGAGGCGCTGATCGCCAACGCGAGACGCAATGCGACCGTGTCGATGATTACCGACGGCACGCTGCTTCGGATTACGAAGGACAAGTTCACCGAGCTCATTCGCAATCCACTGGTCAACGTTCTCGATTTCGCCAGGGCGGTCAAACAGATCAAGTCGGGCGCGAGATGGCTCGACGTTCGCCTGCCGGAAGAGCACGAGAACAACGGTCTCAAGGCGAGCCTGAACATACCGCTGGCGGCACTGCGGCGCCGGATGAAGGAGCTGGATAAGAAAACGACCTATATCGTTTATTGCAACTCCGGTCAGCGAAGCGCGGCCGCCGCCTTTTTGCTGAGCCAGCGGGGCTTCAAGACCTACCTGCTCGAAGGCGGCCTGATGGCAGCCACGGAATCGATCGCGGCGACCCGGGTGGAAGTTACCAGACCGGTGTCGGAGAGGGTCGATCCCGCCGAGCTTCAGGCGGAGCTGGCCAAGGTCAACGCGGAGCTCGAAGAAGCCATTCGGCTGAAGGCGCAGGCGGAAGTCGCGCGCCGCTCGGTGACGCAGAGCACGCTCATCCGGAGCAACATCGCGCAGGAGATGCTCAAGAGAAGCCAGAGCCACGCCAGCGACGCATCCCGCCGCGCAAGCGAAGAATTCGAGCGGGCAAAAAGGCAAAAGCGAGAGCTCGAAACAAGATTGGTGGAGGCCGAGGCCAACGCCGCCGGCGAACGCCAGAAGGCGGAAGCTCTGGTGCAGCGGCTTCGCCAGGACGCGGAGAAGCGGCTGCGGCTGGAGGACGAGCGGCTGAAGCAGGAGTACAGCGAAGCGGCGCAGAAGATCGAGAGCATGCGCAAAGCAAAGGCCGAGGCCGAGGCCCGATTCGCCAAGGAACGGGAAAGGCTGGAGGCGGAGCTGGCAAGGGCTCAGGAAGAGATCGCATCCCAGGCGAGCAGAATCCAGGACGAGCTTCGAAAAGCGCAGGAAGCGGCGGAAAAGCGGGCGACTCAGATACGAGACAATCACGACGCGGAAGAGCAGCGACTGCGCGAAGAAATGGAAGAACGCCTTCGCGCAGAGCGCAGGCGGCTGGAAACGGAGTTTGCGGGAACCGTCCAGGCGCAGGAAAAAGCCAAGTACGAGCTGGAAAGAGCCGAAGCCGCGCGCAAGCTGGCCGAGGAAGAATCACAGCGCATCGCCGACGAGCTCAAGGCGGCGCAGGAAAAAAGAAGGGCCCAGGAAGATACTCGCGTAAAGCGTGAAAAAGCCCGGCTCGAACGGGAGGCCAACAAGGCCAGGTCCAAGCTCCAAGCTGCCGAAAAGGCCAAGCGAGCGCTTCAGAGCGCGAGAAAGGAATACGACAAGACCATGGCCGTGATTCGCAAGGAGGAGAAGTCGCTGAGCACAGAAAAAGTCGAATCGAAGGCGGAACGCGCACTGCGCGCCGAGCTGGAGGCGTACCGCGAGAAGATGGAGGCGGCGGAAAGCCAGATCAACGACGCCATGCGGGCCAAGGAGTCCGCAGATCAGGCCAAGGCCGAAGCGGAACAGAAGGTCGTGACGCAGCAGGCGGTAGAGGAGGAAATCAGGGTTCAGCTCTACGATGAAATGGAGCAGTGGCTCAAAGAGGAGCGCGTGCGATCGGAGGAGGAGTTATCGCGCACGCAGCAGCTCGCGCGCCAGCAAGTCATGCTGGAAAAGCGTAAAGAAGCGGCGCGGCAGCAACAGAAGGCTGCAGAGGCCGCGCTCATGTCGGATGTCGGCGCTCAGCTCGGGCATGGCGACAATTCCGACCGCACGCTGGCCGAGCAGGCCTCGGCGGAGACACGCGCCAATTTGACGCGCTCGGCCCATGAGGAAGCGGCCGCCGCAAAAGCCAAAGCGAAAAGCGCTCTGGAGGCGGCAAGAGCGAAGATGAGGTCGTTGTTCAAGCGGGGATAAAGAAAAGAATATTGCAGATTGTAAATGGTAGATGGCGCGGACGAACAAAGCATGTCACCTTCCCTCCCCGCCTGCCACCTACCCTCCACGAACCCATTCATCGATCGCCCGCCGCCCGCTCCTGCCTCGGCTCGGCGCCATCCAGCCGGGTAACGTAATCCAGCACGGTATCGAAGGTTCCACCGATGTCCTCGTAGAGGATCCCGTGTCGCTTCGAGGAAATCATCTTCGCTTCGACCTTTGCCGAGCTGAGCAGATCCCTTAGCTTGCCCATGCTTCTCGGGTCCACTACCGGATCCTTGTCCCCCTGCAGAAGCAACACGGAGCAACGCACTTCGTTCAAGCGACGGCGAAGCTCGTCGCGGAGCAGTCTGAGCTCGTACAGTCCCCGAATCGGCATGTGATAGTAATTGATGTGCGGGTGCTCGGACTGATTGGGTCGGAACGGCATGACGCCTTCCACCGGCGAGATCGCCCGCACCAGCCGGTTCGCGCCGTGGACCAGGGGGACGAATCGCATATTCTTGTTGCCGAAGATGATCGGCACCGAAACGGCCGCGACGCCCGCCAGCGACTTCGATTCCGCCGCGTGTAGCAGCGCCAGCGCTCCGCCGGTAGAGAAACCGACGATACAGAATCGCTCTCTGAACCCCGCCATCACGCGGCAGCCTTCTCGAAGCGACTCCAGCCAGTCGCGGAAGCTTCGCTCTCTCAAGTCCCAGGGAGACGTGCCGTGTCCCTTGAGCCGTACGCCGACCACGGAATGCCCGGCCTCCGCCAGCTTCTCGCCCACCCACCTTACTTCCGCTGGAGAGGCGAGAAAGCCGTGGACCAGTACGACGCCAATCTTGGACGGGGTCTTCGGCAGCAGCAGGAACGGCTCGGCGGACTCGGTGGCCGTTTCCCGCGCATTGATCGCCTGATACTGCGGGGCGGAGAACACGGCCTTGTCCCAGACGTGGCTTATCCTCATGTCATCGAATCGAAGCGACGCCACTTCTTCCTTCGGGATCCTGTCCACCTCCCGCATGGCGTCGCGCACTACAATGCGCGCGCCTTTGAGCGGCGCCACCTCGTTGGCATAGACCTCGACCAGGTTCTCCAGTCGGATCGAGTCGAAGGTATGCTCCATGTCGAGCTTCTTCAGAAAGCGGTAGTCATCCCCGTCATCGACGAGCAGCCGCATCGAGGTCGCCATTTTCACGAACTGATCCAAACCCGAGCATATCCCGTCCGGAAGGCAGCCATAGATTTCGGGGTTACGAATACTCTCATGCAGGTGCAAGGAAGATTCCCGCTGCGCCCGCTTGACACAAAGATAGAGCAGCAGGTGAAATTTCTGCTTCGAAATCTCGTGCCTC
>DATIPL010000118.1:0-2901 GCA_035471965.1 Gammaproteobacteria bacterium | reverse complement strand
ACGTTGGTCAGCAAATTGAACAGCGTGGACTTGTCGAACGGCTTGCCGCCGCGCTTCTCGCCCTTCTTGGTCGACCAGACCTTGTTGACCCAGCCGAGCTCGCCGAGCCGGCGCAGGGTCACCATCAAGGAATTGCAGTCGAGATAGAGCCTGAAGATGTGCCGCACGCGCTCGGCCTCTTCCACGTTGACGATCAAACGTGACCCGCTCGGCTCGCGCAGGATGTCGTACCCGAGCACCGGTGGCCCCCCGGACCATTTCCCCTTGCGCCGCGCCGCCGCGATCTTGTCCCGCGTCCGTTCCGAGATGATCTCGCGCTCGAACTGGGCGAACGACAGCAGCACGTTCAGCATCAACCGGCCCATCGACGTGCTGGTATTGAACTGCTGTGTGACCGAGACGAACGAGACGCCGTGCCGCTCGAACCGCTCCATGATCTTCGAGAAGTCCAGCAGCGAGCGGCTTAACCTGTCGACTTTGTAGACGACGACGCAGTTGATCTTCCCCGTTTCGATGTCGGCGATCAGGCGCGTCAGCGCCGGGCGCTCCATGTTTCCGCCCGTGTAGCCGCCGTCATCGTAGCGGTCCGGAAGGCAAACCCAGCCCTCCGCTTTCTGGCTCGCGATGTAGGCCTCGCCGGCCTCGCGCTGAGCATCGAGCGAATTGAACGCCTGCTGGAGGCCTTCTTCGGTGCTCTTGCGCGTGTAGATTGCGCACCGGAGCGGCGTTGCGGGGCGCACCCGCCCGTTGCCGTTTCCGTTCACGTTGTCGTTACCGTTTCGGCTCACGCCACCGCACCCTCCCGACGCGGTGCAGCCCGCGTCGCAACGCCAAAGAAATGCCAGCCGTTCCAGTGCGAGCCGGTGATCGCGTGCGCGACCGCCGTGAGCGATCGAAACGCCTGTCCGTCGTACTCGAAGCCGTTCGGAAGTACGGTCACATGGTACTCGTGCCCCTTGAACACGCGCCTCAGCACCGTACCCGGCATCGGCAGCCGCTCGTCCCGCGAGATCGTGACTTTGCCCGTCACCGTCTTCAGGTCGGCCGGCGCGGGTGGCATCGTCAACTCTTTCGGCGGCCTGCTACGCAGGTCAGCGTCGCGGGCCAGCTCCTGTGCCCGTCGCCGCGCCCGCTCCGATAGGTCGCCTTCGACCAGCGCCTGGAGCCGCCAGGCAATCCGGCGGAACAGGTACTGGCGGTTCGCCGAGCGGTTCTCCTCGTCGAACAGTTCGACGTGCCGCCTACGGAGTTCCTTCACGGTCATCTTCCGCAGGGCGGCGATTTCTTTCTGAACGTCCAGGTCCATGTCGCTCTCCAGCCTGCCTTCCTCGTCTGCCGTCAGGCGATCGGCAGGCATCAGTTCTCTGGCCGTTAACCAGCCACCACACTGAGCCTCGTTTCGCCGGAAAGCTCAAGGCCGTTTTCGCCGGATTCCGAGAGTTTTTCGTCATGCATGCTGGCCAGCCCGCGACCGTGGATGTCAGCCCACCCCGTGGCGATCGTGACGGCCCCGGCGTCGCGCGGTATGCTGTCCGGCCTGTAGGTGGGCGTGCTCGGGGCAGCGTCGCCGCCCCGGACGATCCGGATCAGGCCGCCTGCGAGGATGGAGATGATCTCGTCCCGGCGCTGCGTGGATGTAGTTTCGGCGGTGCCGGATGACTTCCGTGTCGAATGCATGCGGGCTCCTTGCCCGGGCGCTGCCCGGGCCGTTCACCCGGCTATATCTGCGTGAGTAGCGAAACAGTCGCGGGCGGGGGCGGCATTCCGACGCCCGCCCGAACCGGGTCGGAACCGGCATCGTGCAAACGAGGCAGGCGCAACGCCGCGCCGCCCGGCATGCCCAAAGGAGTGCTATGGACAAGTCAGGCGGCATTACGTCGAACGAGGCCCGGCACAACCTCCCGCCGGCAATCTGGCTGAGCCAAGCGGCCAAGGATACCATGCATGACTTCCCGACAGTCGCTCTCACGGTAGCGGCGACACGGGAAGAACGCTTCGTAACTACCTCAAAAGACCGATTTGCCCCAGCGGATCGGGGCAGAAACGACGATTCTGACGCTTTTGAGACAGTTTCTCAGTCGTTTGGCCCCGCGGATCAGCTTGCGCTGGCCAAGGACTTGAACGAGCAGCAAGCATGACGATGAACACAATCGCCAGAACTTCGGGATCGCCTTTTCCCCGCGCGGTCGTTTACGGTATTGCTTTCCTAGGCATCGTCCTCGCCTGGGAGGCCTTGGCACTCGCGGCCTTTCGCGGTTCGTCAATCTTTCCTGGACCCCTTGAGGTCTTTCATGCCCTTGCAGTTGAAATGTCTTGGGACGCACTCCTACGCGACTGCGCCATTTCGCTATCTCGGGTTGCCGTTGGCGCTTCAGTGGCGATAGGACTCGGGATTCCACTCGGGCTCGCCTGTAGCGCCTTTCCACGTGCCGCAGAATTCGTGACCGCGGTCATTGAGTTCTTCCGGCCCATCCCACCGATTGCTTGGATTCCGTTGGCAATTCTGTGGTTCGGCATTGGAGAAATGCCCTCTTACTTCATCATCTTTCTCGCCGCCTTCTTTCCGGTATTTACCAATTCATTCTCAGGCGGCCATTCTATCAGTCGAGTACATCGTGATGTGGCTCGGAGCCTGCTGCTCAATAGGCGTCAATACCTGAAGCATGTTCTGCTTCCTACCGCTCTGCCACAGATCATGGCTGGTATTCAGGTTGGCCTGGGGATCGCATGGATGGCCGTGATCGCCTCGGAGATGGTGGCCTCTCAGGAAGGACTAGGCTACCTTATTCAGTTGAACAGGCCCTTACTTATGAGCGACCGAGTCATCGCTGGTATGGTCCTCATTGGCGTGATCGGTTTTCTGATGAATCGCGCAAGCGTCTGGGTGGGCCATCTCCTCAC
>DATIPL010000117.1:0-6577 GCA_035471965.1 Gammaproteobacteria bacterium | reverse complement strand
TCCAGCGTTAAGTGCCCAATCTTTGACTTGGATCAGTTTGTGCGGCCAGGTCAGGCAGTTTAATTGATCAACTACAAGTGGTGGAGTCGCTGAGGCAACTCCAAGGGGTGGGTATGATGTCAACTGCAAATCACCGTCGTTTCGCGCCGTCAGCCTTCACAGTGGTGGCGGCATTTCTGATGGGCTCCTTCTTCGTTGCCGCGGCGCCGGTGGCACAGGCACAGCAGGAAACGGAGCCCGGCCACGTTCACGCCGTCCCGGAGGATACTCCGGGTGCCGATCAGACACAGATCTGGGCCATCGCTCGGGGGGGGCAGCTGTACGACAAGTGGGCTGCGGTAATCGCTAAAGATCTACCCGAGACGACCCATCCCTCCTATCCCGCCGCGGGCAAGGGCAAGGGTAGTGCCACCTGGCGCTGCAAAGAGTGCCACGGGTGGGATTACAAGGGGGCCAAGGGCGCGTACGGAAAGGGTTCCCACTTCACCGGCATAAAGGGGCTCAGGGAGATGGTGGGCGTCAACCCGAAGGTCATTCACCAGGTCCTCATGGACGATACCCACCGCTACACCGAAGAGATGCTGCCCCATCTCGCAATGGAGCAGATCGCTCTTTTCGTGAGTCGCGGCCAGATCGACATGGATCTCTACGTCGATCGTGAAACCAAGAAGTCGCGCGGCGACCCGTCGCGCGGCGCCAGTTATTTTCAAACCATTTGCGCCGTCTGCCACGGATTCGACGGTAAGCGGATGAACTTCGGCACGCCGGAGGATCCCGAGTATGTCGGGACCGTGGCCAGCGAGAATCCGTGGGAGTTCTTGCACAAGGCGCGTTTCGCGCAGCCGGGCGTACCCATGATCTCGCTGATCACGCTGCCAGTCATGGACCTCGCCGACATCCTCGCCTTCGCCCAGACTTTGCCGACGAAGTAGCGACCGGGCACGGCACGATGCCGTGCCCCCGGGTTCTGGAAAAGCGCCTCGGGGCGTCCCCTACTTGGGGAATTCCGGGGATAGTATACCTATTTCCAATTTACACCCCTATCCTCACGCCGATCGCGTCCAGAATTAAGTAAACTGTCCCCGAATTTCCGAATTTTGCTGATTTCGGCTTTTCCGTGGAACAGCGCGGGGGGGAGGCTTGAGACATGCAAACCCGCTATCCGATCGACGGCCTCACCATGCCGCTGCTTACAGAGCCCGCGGACGGCGACGAGGGATCACCATCCGCTCTGATCGACTGGGCCTCGGGGAACCGGCGAAAGCTTGACGAGTGGCTGCATCGCGACGGGGCAGTCCTGTTTCGCGGCTTCGGTATCGACTCCCCCGGAACCTTTCATGACGTGGCCGCCGCTATGCGTCCCGAGCTGATGCGCTACGTCGGCGGTGACTCCCCGCGGACCAGCCTTGGCGATAACGTCTATACGTCGACGGAATTTCCGCCCGAGCTGGAGATTGGTCTTCACAACGAGCTCTCCTATACCCACGCGTGGCCCGACAATCTGTTCTTCTGCTGCCTGGTTGCGGCGGAGGCCGGCGGCGAGACACACATCGCAGACGGACGCCGGGTATTGGAAGCCCTCGACCCGGATGTGCGCGAGCGTTTCATCGAGCGAGCCGTCACCTACCGTCAGCATCTTCGCGACGAATCCGTGCCCGGTCCGGGAAAGTCCTGGCAGGAGAGCTTCGAGACCTCGGATCGCGCGGAGGTGGAGAGGATATGTCGTGCTCAAGACATGGAAGCTGCATGGAGCGAGCGCGGCCTCGTCACTATATTGCACAATCCCGCGGTCGTGAAACATCCGCATACCGGCGATGCGTGCTGGTTCAACCAGACGGATCTGTGGCATGCGCGCTTCGACACGGTGAAAGAGCAGGAATCGAAGCGGCGCGACGAGGGCGAGGAGGAGCCGCTCGGCTGCCACGCCTGCTTTGGCGACGGTGGCGAGATCTCAATCGCCGATCTCGAGGCGGTCAGATCGGCCTATTCGCGCACCGAGGTGGTGTTTCCGTGGCGTGCGGGCGACGTTCTCGTCATGGACAACGTGCTCGCCATGCACGGCCGAAAACCGTTTCGGGGTCCGCGCCGCGTGCTGGTAGCGATGGCCTGAGCGCAATTCAGCCGATATTACGCCGTCGAAGTTGCAGTACGGAAAAAAGGGCCGATAACAAACGAGGTCCATTCTCGCTCGTCACCGGCCCCTTTTGTAAAGAGCGCGAGATCAGGCGCTAGTTGGGTCCCCTGTAAAACCGCGAGGTATCGCTCTCCCGAGGCGGATACTCCCCGGGTAATTTGTCCTCTTTTCTGCGGTCCTGCCGGATAGCCGAGAGCTCTCTTTCGTGATTGAACAGTATTTCCAGGGCGACTTTATAGGTGCTGAACGCCCGCTGGTATCGCTCCCGGTCCGGGTACAGGGTGTTGATATATTCCATCAGCAGCGCGGTCGGAAGACCCACCAGGGAGCTGATGATCGCCACGGCGGCACCGGCCTTCATGTCTCCGCCCTGCATCAGGGCCAGATAGAATCCCGCGAACGTGCCGATAATGCCGATCAGGATGATCATGAAGGGCGCCCGGACCAGAACGGCGCCAACTACATCTGATTCGAAGAACCTGTAGGTGGTGCCGAAGTACGGATTCCGGTCGAGCGCGATCCGACTGATCATTTCGTAATCCGGCGTCTGGCCGTATCCCTGCTCCTTCACTTCGTTGGTGGTCAGGTCGATGATGGCCTCGGTGCCTTCGACCATCTCGAACCAGCGGTCGAGCAACTTGGGCTTCTCGCCGGTGATCAGATTTTTTTCCACCATATCTTCCTGGGTTTTTTCCAGCAGGATGTTCGCCTGGGTATCGAGCTTGTGGGCATTGAGCTTGAGCTTTTCCGCTTCCTTGATCTTGGCCCGCAATTCCTCGAGATAGGGGTCCTTGCCCGAATACAGCGAGACGGGAATCGCCAACTGGCCCGCCGACAGCGTCGGGTCGAAGTTGGCGGCAAGGGCAACCTCGGCCTGCTGTCGCACGCTGTCCACGAAGTCCAGATCCGAAGGCGTGGTCTGGACCTTCTTGTACTCGAAGACGGCGTAATAGAACGCCGTCGCGAATCGATGGAGCGACGCGAGCTTGTAATGCAGGCCGAACTTAAAGAACAGGAACACGACGAAGCAGCCCGCGATACCGCCGACAAACAGCCATCCGACCATTTGATTGGTGAGCTGCAAATCGACGAAGTAACCGACATACACTGCCGCCACCGCAATCGCGAAAACTAGGTACTTGAACATGGTTGCCACCTAACCCATAGCCGGGGTCAAAAATAGAGTTTTACCGTTCCGAATAGAGCCGGAATTCCAGAATAGACGCCTGCTCCTTCTTGCAGTCGTACTCGAGACAGACTGCCATTTTTCCCACCAGATGAGGGGGAACCGGGGCCGCGGTCCGGTATCCCAGCGCCTCGATGCCGAGATCGGCCTTCAGCTGGGCCCGGTATGGGTAGTCGCCCATTTCCTCGACATCGAAAATGAAGTTGTACATGGCGAGCGCGCGATCGTTACTCAATTTCAGATTGTATTCACGCGCCTCCTCCCCTTCGGGAGAGGTGTCGTTGATGTCGAAATAGCGGCCTCGGAAAATGGGCGAAGTCAACCCGGAAATCTTGAGTGACTCGACCTCTTTGGCTGCACCCTCATTTTCGTAAATGCTTTTCGCATATTTCGGAATCATGACCCGGAGCAAATCTTTCATGCTGTCCGATAGCTCGGCAGATCCCCGCACGAAATAGGATTCCTGGAAGTTGATCCTGACTCTGCCGGTCTTCTGATCGATGTCCACTTCTCCTCCATCATCGTCCTTGAAGTTCTCGAGGAGGTTGTCGACGATTTGTTCCCTGACTTTCTGTGCCTGTTCCTTGGCCTTCTCTGCCTCCAAGAACGGCTTAAGCTGTTCTTCCTTGTCTGCCTCGAGCATGGCCATCTGCTCGGCCAGCTCTTTCGCGTGCTCCGCTTCGACCTCTGCCTTAGCCCGCTCTTTGGCCGTTTGCATCGCTTCGCGCTTGGCTTTCTCGGCCGCTGCTTTCGCCGCCGCCTGGGCCGCTTCCTCTGCCGCTGCCTGCGCCAGTTCCAGTTCCCGTTGCTTTTGCGCCTCGAGCTCGGCCTGCTGAGCGGCCAGCTCTTTCGCCAGCGCCTGCTGTTTGGCTTGCTCTGCCGCGGCTTGCGCCGCTGCCAACGCCTGTGCCTTTTGTGCCTCGAGCTCGGCCTGCTGCGCGGCCAGCTCTTCCGCCAGCGCCCGTTCGGCTTCTGCCGCTGCCTGCTGCCTGGCCGCCTCGGCGGCTGCCTGTGCCGCCGCCTGTTTCTGCGCTTCGAGTTCGGCTCTTTGCTGTGCCAGAGCCTCGGCTCCTTGCTGGCTCAGCGTGGCCATTGCGATGCGTTTCTGTTGTTCGAGCTCCGCTTCCTTCCTTGCCAGGTCTCTTACCCGTTCCTGCTCGGCGGCAACCATAGCCTGCGTGGTCGCCTCGAGCTGCGCCTCCTTGGCCGAAACGACCTGCTGGAATTCTTGTTTAGCCGACGACACTTCAGCTTCCTTTTGCTGCTCGAGCTCGGCCAGTTTCGTTTGCACTTGCCTTTGCTTTTCTGCTTCGAGCTCGGCTTTCTGCCTCTCCACTTCCTGCTCCTGCTCGAGCTCGAACTTGGCAACGAGACGCTCATATTCCAACGCCGCCTGGCTTTGCTGCTCAGACAGCATTTGGGTGAATTCAGCGACCAGCTCTTTCGCTTTCTGCTCTCGTTCCGCCTGGATTTCCTCCAATGACTTCACGGTATGTTGTGCCAGGATCTCTCGACGTTGCTGCCTGGCCTTCTCGGCCGCGGCAACCTCTTCCTGCAGTTTCCTGTACTCAGTCGCGATCTGCTCGATCGTCTCCTGACTCTGCTCTTGCGCGGCAACGATTTCATCGCTCGAGTAAATCATGAACACGATCGCCAGCACGGCGAACAGATCGATCATGGGAACCAGTGCTTCGATCGTCGCTGACTTATTCGAATCGGGTCTGGTGAAGAACATGGGCTGCGTTTCCGCTGTTTCCGGGTGTCGGGACCAATCTGCGTAGAACCTGATAAATAATAGTCAAGCCTGAGCAAAAACCACGGCCAAATAAGGTGACGCAATTCACACCTGGGCGCAGCGTCCCGGGCGCGTACTCCGGGTCGACATAGATAAGGTGCCGCCACCGGGACGGGCGGGCGAAATAAGGGGGTCAGAAAAGGAGAAAAGGGGTCCAGGAAGGGGCGCGGAAAACGGTCGGGGAAAAGAGTGAAAAGACGGTCAGGAGGGAAAAGGGATCAGAGCTGGAATTTTTGCGGATCCGGTCCCGGAGTCGACTCATTGGCTATTCGAAAACGGATAAAAGGGGCCTGGGCTGGAAGGAAAAAGGGGCCGCGGCCGAAACGTTGGATCAGAGCGGAAAAACGGGGACGCCGTTGTTTTCGACCCGATATGCCGCGCAAAAGATGCGTACCTTCTCCGCACGCCCCTTTTCCGCGGATCGGCGCGTTTCGGCCCCGCTGATCAAATAAGAAAATATCAATTATTCTGACAGCCCGTATTCCTATAGGGTCATCCTCCCGGGGGAACCATTTAAACCACGGTTCGTTCTAATAATCTTGAGGGTGCTCACTATGGGCATCGAATGGGCAAACTCACTGAAAGGTGGGGGCGCAAAGCTACCGGTCTAAGGGGATGACCTATGATAGCGGGGTTGCCACAATCAGCCGATCACCGGCGCAGCGACGCCGATCATCGTTCGACTCTGACCTCCCCGACCGCAGCGTAACCTCCCGGCCGACTCCCGCCAGGCCGCCTTTCTCCGCCCGAGCCGACAACTCTTCAGTTCGGAAACCCCGGCCCCGCAACGGAGGTATTCCGAGGACAGAAGCAATGCAAACGTTTCTATACGGATTGCTGACGGCCTGCATTACAGGACTGACGGTCCTCGCATTCAAGCATCCAAAAGGATTTTCCAGGTTGTTTCCTTATCTAATGGGATTGGCTACGGGTTTATTCATTGCCGTCACCGTCTGGCACGTTGCGATCGAGCTGACATGGACGAACTTGCTTCCACATTTGGTCCCGCAGAAAGTGCGTGAGGCGAGAGATGCGGTCAGCACGCTCCGATTTCCTTACGTCTGGATCGCGATCTCATATCTCAGCGTCGTCGCATTTCTATGGATTATTCTGAAGTTGCCGCCGTTTCTTCAGGTCGCAGAGAAAGACCGCCCCCGTACGGACGGACAAAGTTCGAAGGATGATAAGAAGGGCCCGGAGCCGAAGGGTTGAGTCCGCGACGGAGTAGACCCCAGGGACATTCAGAGTTCAGATGCTATTGATGTTCGACTCTGGGGCGCGGAGAACCGGTCCTCCGAGGCGATCAAGAAGATCAACACCTTATAAACTCTGAATGTCCCGTGTTGCCTCACATCCGGGATCGCGAATCGACTCAGCTGGATGACCCGCCCATCGTGTTGCCGCAGCTCCGACAGCCGGCGGTTCGATCGAGCCACATAATTTGTTATCCTCGAATTGCGTC
>DATIPL010000116.1:0-1558 GCA_035471965.1 Gammaproteobacteria bacterium | reverse complement strand
CCAACATCCGAAGGAGAATCCGCATGAAGCTCAATCAACTTGCAGGCCGATTGGCCAGGCTCACCGTCGCAGGCGTGTTCGCCCTGGCGTTCTGGGGAAGCGCCAGCGCCGAAACGCTGACGGTCTACACCGCGCTCGAGGCCGAGGAGCTCGAGCCGCTGCGCGAGGGATTCCGCAAGGAATACCCGGACATCGACATCACCTGGGTGCGCGACTCGACCGGCATCATCACCGCGAGAATGCTGGCGGAGAAGGACAACCCGCGGGCGGATCTCTTTTACGGCACCTCGGCCACCAGCCTGCTGGTGATCGACGAGCTGGGCCTGCTGGTGCCCTATGCGCCGAAGGGTCTCGAGCGGCTGGATCCGCGCTTTCGCGATCCGCGCAATCCGCCGCATTGGGTGGGCCACGACGCGTACGCAGCGGTCATCTGCTACAACCGGCCGGAAGCCGAGAAGTACAAGCTGCCGAAGCCGACCAGCTGGAAGGACCTGCTGGACCCGGTCTACAACGGCCATGTGGTCATGCCCAACCCGAACTCTTCGGGCACCGGCTTTCTCACCGTATCCGCCTGGATGCAGATCTTCGGCGAGGACGAGGCCTGGAAGTTCATGACCGGTCTGCACGAGAACATTGCGCGCTACACCCATTCCGGATCCAAACCCTGCCGTCTGGCAGCAGCCGGCGAGCACCCCATCGGGATCTCTTTCGCATTCCGCGGGGCATCGCTCAAGCAGAAAGGCGCGCCGCTCGATCTGGTGATTCCGGAAGAAGGCATCGGCTGGGAGGTCGAGGCAAGCGGGATCATCAGGACCAGCAAAAAGATCGAATCCGCCAAGAAGTTCATGGACTGGTCCATCTCGCCGGCGGCGATGAAGATCTTCAACGACTACCTGCCCATTCTCGCCATACCCGAGCTTGCGCAGCCGGTGGAGCATTATCCGCCGGAAACGACCAAGCGGATGATCGAGAACGATTTCGCCTGGGCCGCGAGCAACCGCAAGCGGATCCTCGACGAGTGGCAGAAGCGCTTTGACGCGAAGTCCGAGCCCAAGAGCTGACCGCTTGATGTCGTTAACGATGATCGACGCCGGATGCTGCGGCAACGTAGCATCCGGCTTTTCCTGATCGCGATGCGCGCGCCGGGATTCTTGACGGGAAGCAAAGCCGGTGAAATCTGGATAACGGCAGGGCGCCCCGACACGCGAATGAACCCGCGTGCGGCCGAAGGTGGTAGGGCGCAATAGCGAAGCGTATTGCGCCGATTTTTAGGTTGCACCGTGCACGGTGCATCGGCTGACAACATTAGTCCTGTTAACGAGGCGACTCATCCCCCTCTGGTGATCGAGACGCATGTGGGAGCGCGGGACAGCTCGCGAATCTTCCAGTACGGTAAATGAAATTTCCTTTGCCAGGATTTGTCGCCATTGCTGCGGCCAAGCCCGCTCCTACAGACACCTTGCATCTTGGAACGATCAACGATCCATGATCGGCTTGAGAATTTTCATTAGTGCACGCGAAACGCCTTACAAACTTTTGCGGCGCAATACGCTTCGCT
>DATIPL010000115.1:0-5630 GCA_035471965.1 Gammaproteobacteria bacterium | reverse complement strand
CTTCGTCGGGCGGTTCAACGACGCGCTCCAGCCGCCGCCCGAGTCCGGGTTCGAACCCGACCATGCGCCGGTAGCAGCCGTCCTTCACCTGGTCCTGACTGACCCGACCTGCGGTGATCGCGCCGCCGGGAACGACGGCTCTCCGTGGACCAGGCTTCGCGGGTTCCGGCTCAATGCCGACCACGTCGAGCAGCTGCGGCTTCGCGCGGACGAAGAGACGAGGCAGTTCACCCTGAAGCGGTTGGCGAGCGGACTGCAAATCACCTGTGGCGCAAAATCGTTCGCGTGCGCAGCCCGGATCGATTCGGACGGCGCCCTGGATGCGCATATCAACGGCCGACGGGTGCGCGCCGCGGCGACCTTCGATCGGGGCCGGATCGAGCTCTGGCTCGAAGGAAACGTGCATCGGTTCATGCTCGCCGATCCCGACGAGCGGCGCGCCGCCGCCCAGGCCGGCCACGGACACCTGACGGCGCCCATGCCCGGAAAGATCATTGCGGTGCTGGTGGAAACCGGCGCCGTCGTCGCCCGCGGTCAACCGCTGGTGACCATGGAAGCGATGAAAATGGAGCACACCATAGCCGCGCCCTTTGACGGCGTGGTGGAAACGGTCCGATTCGGAGTGGGTGATGTGGTCAGCGAGGGCGCCGACCTGATTCACCTCACGGTCCGGTCGTGAGGATCATGCAGTCGAGGCAGCGCCAGTGATTCAGCGGTCCGGCTCGATATATAGAAAGCCGATTCCTGCAGCGATGCCCACGCCATTGTTCTTTTCAAGCGCCACCGGATTGAGCCCGATGCGGTCCGCGAAGCCGCCGACGAGGCCGGCGGAATTGAGCCGCGTGCTCTCGGTGGCGGCGACCTTGCTGCCGAAATACTTGCCGCTCAAGGAGTGCTGGCCGGGGGTGACGCTGGACGAAGAAATGACGCTGAAGGCAAACTTGTCATTTCCTTTGAAGCTCAAGTCCAACCCCATGGCGATTCCTGATTCGCCTTTATAGCGCTCGACTTGCCCTCCGGGATACTTGATCGAGCATCGAATGTCCGCCGTTGAGCGCACGGCGAGGCTTACGCGGGATTTGGAAACGTATTTGCACGTGAGGACACCGAGGTCTTCGTCGGTGGCGCTCGATTCAGGCACCAGCGTAATCGACAACATCAGGGCTGCAATCGACGGCCGGATGAAAAACGTAGGTCCCATCTATCTTCCCGTTATCTTCGCTGGAGTCCGGGAGTGTCCGTAAACGCCGACCATGGCATTCCGAACGAGACAGGCGCATTTTCTCAACCCGACAGGGTAATGTCCACGAGAATGGCATTCTTGCGCGAAACGCGGCTTTATTTACCGGAGGGAAGCTGTTTCACTGCGCAGCGGAACGTCACGCCCGCGCTCCAGCCGCCTCGAGCAAGGGCTCTGAAAGCAATACCTCATCCACCTCGACCAGGGTCTCCGCGCTGAAACCGTTGAACTTGGTTGCGGCAGCGTTGCTGTATGCGCCCACCTGACCGATTTCTATCCAGTCGTCCTCGCGCACGTCATCCGGCAACAGGAAGGGATGAGGAAGCACGTCGAACGAATCGCAGGTTGGACCATAGACTTTAAACGCCCTGAGCGTTCGAGAAGGATTGCCGTCGAGTCTGATCAGGCGGGCCGGCAGCTGCATCTTGGCAAGCACCAGCTCTGAAAGACTTCCGTATATGCCATCGTTGATGTAAAGCTCGTTTTCCTTACGCAACAACACCTGAACCAGAAGCGAGCAGCCGTCGGCAACCAGCGCGCGCCCCGGCTCGCACATCAGTACGCAGTCGTTGCGAAGCGAGAGCGTCTTGACGCCCTTCTTGATGGCCTTGAAATACGCCTCCAGCGGGGGGGCGCCCTGGCCGGGATAATTGGCGGGAAATCCGCCGCCTACGTCCAGATAGTGGATATCCACGCCGGCCCGGGAGAGGACGTAAGCGGACAGATTGAGCGCCTCTTTGAAGGCCTGCGGAGCCAGGCACTGGGAGCCGACGTGAAATGACAGACCTGGTCGAAACCCTTCCTTGCGCACCCGCTTCAGAAGATCGATCGCGACTTCGGGCGAGGCGCCGAACTTGGCGGCCAGGTTGTAAAGCGCCTTGGTCTCAGGCGTCTTCAAGCGTACGAAGATATTGACACGCTCACTTTCTGCTGCGTCGACAATCTTTTCCAGCTCCGCCCGGTGATCGATGACGAAATCACGCACGCCGTAGACGTCAAAGGCCGTGCGCGTCACCGTTCGGCTCTTTACCGGGTGCATGAAGTACACGCGGGCATCGGAATGGGATTCCGAGATCTGGGCGATCTCCGGTAGGGACGCGGTGTCGAAGTGGCGCACGCCTGCGTCATACAGCGCTTGCAGCACCCGCGGGTGCGGATTGCACTTCACCGCGTAAAGCACCCTCCCCGGAAAAGACTTGAGGAAGTGCCTTGCGGTCGCCTCGATCTTGGAAGGCGACAGACAATACACCGGGTAGCTCGGCTCGATCGCCTCGGCCACTGCCCTGGCATCGGCATAGCGTGTCTCGCTCATAGGCACCTCGTATCAGACGATCGCAGAGCACTGAAATCCGGCCACCAGACCATGTCAACGGTCGACTCGCCGGGACACGGATTCCAGCTTTCGCCCGTGACAGGTGAGTTGCCGCTCAACGAATTGCTCCTGGCGTGCGCGACCGGACCGGGGACCTTAGAATGTGCGCGCCTCTGAGCCAGCGGCGACCCCGGCCGGGGCCGGAGGGAGAGCACGGTATACGATATTTGGCCTCGCGCGCCATGGGTGCGAAATGTCCTCCCAAAAAGACGCTGATCGTCGATGAATGTTCCCGATGAAGTAAGGATAGTCGAGGTTGGGCCGCGAGACGGTCTTCAGAATGAGTCCAGATCCGTCTCCACCGCGGTCAAAATCGAGCTTATCGACCGGCTTTCCGCCACCGGGCTCCGGACCATCGAAGCCACGGCCTTCGTTTCGCCCAGGTGGGTGCCCCAGATGGCGGACAATGCCAAGGTCATGGCAGGGATCCGCCGCGGACCCGGGATCAGGTATCCGGTTCTGGTCCCGAATATGAAAGGACTCGAGGACGCACTGCGCTGCGGCTGCGACGAGATCGCTGTATTCGCCGCCGCGTCGGAAAGCTTCTCCAGAAAAAATATCAATTGCTCCATCGACGAGAGCCTCGAACGCTATGCGGCGGTCGTTGGCGCCGCCGGGAAGAAGAACGTTCGCGTCCGCGGCTATATTTCCTGCGTTCTCGGCTGCCCGTACGAGGGCGATGTTTCCGTCGAAACCGTCGCCCGGGTGGCCGGGCGCCTGTTCGAGATGGGCTGTTACGAAATCTCGCTTGGCGACACCATCGGAACCGGCACGGCCGGCGCGACGCAAGCCATGATCGATGCGGTAACGAATAAAGTACCGGTGGAAAGGGTTGCCGGACATTTTCACGATACCTATGGTCAGGCCCTTGCCAACGTCCTCGCGGCAATGCAGCGCGGAGTCGCTGTGTTCGACGGCTCCGTAGCCGGCCTGGGCGGATGTCCCTACGCCCGCGGCGCCACCGGCAACGTGGCCACGGAGGACGTGCTTTTCATGCTCAACGGACTGGGGATAGCAAGCGGCGTGGACCTGGACGCGGTGGTGGAGACCGCCCGATTCATCAGCGAGGCCCTGGGGCGCCCTCCGTTATCCCGCGTTGCCCGCGCCATGCTGGCGAAGCGGCAAGCGCGTGATGCGTGATGCAAAGAAAGCGCAATCGCGCCCGGTACCTCGTCAAGTCGCGTTTCGCGTTACCCGTTACCCGTCACTTGCTTGCGGCGAGCGCCCTCCGGCAGGGCGCTGACCCGCTGCATTTCCGCGCTGTTGAACACCGCGTGCCTGGACAGATAGTCGATAAGCATGTCGGTGGCGTCCATTCCCCAGAATAGATTGCCGTCGATTTCGAAGGTGGGCACCCCGAACACGCCGCGACCGGCTGCCTGCTCGGTGTTCCTGCGCAGCGCGTCTTTGACCTCCGCCGTCTGAAAACGGGCGTTGTCGACGCCGACACGCTTGGCGAGCGCGCTCCAGGCCGAATCGTCCTCGATAGCGCGGCCTTCGGCCCAGATGAAATGGAAAATCTGCTGCACCGATTCGGCGGTGGCGCCTGCGGCAATGCACAGGCGAAGCGCCTTTAACGGATTGAACGGATGCGCCGGCGGCATGCGAAAAGGAATGCCGTGGCGGTGCGCAAACCAGTGCACGTAGCGGTAGGTGAACACGCGTTTCGGCGGCACCTCGGCCGGACCTTTGTTTCGCCAGTGATTCAGCAGCCCGGCGAACAGCACCGGCATGAATATTATCCGCTGACCGTGCGGAAGGTCGCGAAACCTGTGCGTCTGCAGATATGAAAACGGCGAGACGAAATCGAAGTACCAGGTGAGCTGGGACATTGGGATCGATGACCGGCGCCGCGTAGACACTGGCAGCTACGACTTCGAAAAGCTCAACGGTCGCAGGGGGTCGTTGCGAGGTGGCAGGTGGGGGCCGGCATGTCGAAAACGATTCTTCCTGTCTCCCTGTCTGCTATCTGCCATCTACCTTCTACTGTCTACGCAAAAATGGCCTCCAAAATTCCGTTAGCGGATCGGACTTCGCGGACTCAAATACGGGCCTTCACGTAGCTTCCCGGCGCATCTTCTATGATTTCGAGCTTACCGTCGCCGGGCTCGCGCTTCGGAACCACGCCATCGTCATGCTCGCTGACCCATGCCGACCAGTCCGTCCACCAGGAACCCTCGTGTTGTTCCGCACCGGCGAGCCACTCATCCGGAGTTTCGGGCAGGGCCTGGTTGATCCAGTAACCATACTTTTTCGCGGCGGGAGGATTGATTACGCCGGCAATGTGCCCGGAAGCGCCGAGCACGAAGCGAACGGGACCGGAATAGAGCTGTGTCCCGGCATAGGTCGATTTCCACGGTGCGATGTGATCCTCCTTTGTGGAAAGGATGTAAACGGGCGTATTGATTCTGGTGAGATCGATTGGAACCCCGTCAAGTTTGATGCCGCCCGGCTTACACAGCAAATTCTTCTGATACATGTTGCGCAGGTAGAAACTGTGCATGTTGCGGGGCATCCGCGTCGAATCAGAATTCCAGTAAAGCAGATCAAAGGGAAAGGGATCGCGACCCATGAGGTAGTTATTGACGACGAAACTCCATATCAGGTCGTTGGCCCTGAGCAAGTTGAAGGCTTCGGCCATGCTCGAGCCCTCGAAATAGCCGGTCTTCTCCATGCTTTCTTCCATGAGAGAAAGTTGCTCTTCATCGATGAACACACCGAGCTCGCCCGGCTCGGAGAAATCCACCATCGAAGTGAAGAAGGTGGCGCACTTGATGCGGTCATCGTTCTTCTCGGCCATGTACGCCAGCGTGCACGCCAGCAGCGTGCCGCCGAGACAGTAGCCGATGACCTTTACGTTCTGCTCTCCAGTCGCCTTTTCGATCGCGTCCAGCGCCGCCAGCGGACCCTCATGCATGTAGTCGTCGAAGCTCTTCTCCGCCAGGCTCGCGTCAGGATTGACCCACGAGATGACAAAAACGGTGTGGCCCTCGTCCACCGCCCACTTGATGAAGGAGT
>DATIPL010000114.1:0-8240 GCA_035471965.1 Gammaproteobacteria bacterium | reverse complement strand
TGCGCCGACCGCCGAGGGTTGCCGTCACTGCGAACTCGCACGCGCTTCCGCAGATGGCGCGAATCAGGCGGCTCGCCCCGAGGCGGTTCCACAGGCGCGTGTTGCAGACGTCCATCTGGACCAGCCCCAGGGTGCCGCTGTAGCTGTATGGAAGGATCGCTTCGGCGCCGTGGCGGTCGATGATCTCCCGCCATCTCTCGCTGATCTCGCCGATGGCCTGATCCCAGGAAATCCGCTTCCACTCAGGCGCGCCGCCCTTTCCGCCGGTGCGCCGCAAAGGATGACGAAGTCGTTCCGGGTGATAGGCGTGGGCGAGATAGTCGTTGACTTTAGCGCAGAGCCAGCCCCGGGTGATCTCGTGGTCCGGGTTGGCGAGAAATGCGACCGCGCGGCCGTCCTCCACCCGTGTGATGGCGCCACAGGTATCGGGGCAGTCGTGGGGGCAAACGCTGTATACGCTTTGCGCGGCCATGGATTTCGAATCGATGCGAGAAGGACCGATCTTCACACAGAAACAACGGAATTACAGCCGACGCCCCGAGCCTCGCCTTGCCGGGTACGGCCACCTGCGCTAGCCTGCGGACGGGTTGCCGTTGAGCCTTTCGGCTTGAAACCTTGACACGTTACTTCGACGATTTCTCAGCAGGCGATCGCTTCGTCAGCAAGGGCGTCACCTTCACCGAGGCGGACATCATTGCTTTTGCCCTGCGTTACGACCCCCAACCCTTTCATATCGACGTGGAGGCGGCGGCCCAGTCTCCGTACGGGGGACTCATCGCAAGCGGCTTTCATACGCTATCGCAAAGCTTCCGCATGATGCTTCAGGAAGGCCTGTTCGTCGACTGCAGCATGGGGTCGCCGGGTATGGATGAACTTCGATGGCTTGCGCCAGTCCGACCGGGTGATACGCTGCACATGGAAGGCGAGGTGGTCGAAGTGCGTCCTTCCTCATCCAAGCCCGACCGCGGCATTCTCAAAGTGGACTACCGCGCAATCAACCAGCGCGGCGAGCCCGTCATGTCGCTGACAGTGCTGCATCTGCTACGCCGCCGCGGCGGCGGATAATCCGAAAGAACTGCAGATTCCGTCTGGAGCAGGCATGAGCGAAACATTGCTCGCCAATGAACCGATGGTACGGTTGGGGTTCTTCTTCGGCATCTTCATGCTCATGGCGCTGTGGGAGCTCTTTTGGCCCCGCCGCGACCGGGGAATCGGAAGAAGATCCCGCTGGCCGAGCAACATCGCAGTCGTCGTCATCGACACCGCTGTCCTAAGGCTTCTTTTCCCCACCGCGGCCGTAGGGACGGCGTTGTTTGCGGAGTCGCGCGCTCTGGGCGTGTTCAGCCTGCTGCAGTGGCCGCATTGGATTACCGTCGTGATCGGTGTGGTGCTTCTCGACTTGGCTATTTACCTTCAGCACGTGATGTTTCACGCGGTGCCCGCTTTCTGGCGCCTTCATCGTATGCACCACGCCGATCTGGATATTGACGTGACTACCGGAGTGCGTTTCCATCCCATCGAAATTGTTCTGTCGATGCTGATCAAGCTCGGCGTCATTCTCATGCTCGGGCCGCCCGCGGCGAGCGTTCTGATCTTCGAGGTGCTGTTGAACGCGACCTCAATGTTCAACCACAGCAACGCATACATACCGCCACCGATCGATCGAGTTCTGCGTTTGTTCGTGGTGACGCCGGACATGCACCGGGTGCACCACTCGGTAGAGGACTATGAGACCAACAGTAACTTCGGATTCAATCTGCCGTGGTGGGATCGTCTCTTCGGCACTTATCGAGCTCAGCCACGGGCGGGTCACGACGGCATGACCATTGGCCTCAATTCCTTCCGCGACGAGCGGACCTGTGTCAACATCAAGGGCATGCTCATGATTCCGTTCAGGGGGAGGAGCGAAGACTACGTCATCAACCGGCGCAGTCACGGACCGCGGGACGGCGCCGGCTGATCATTGCCGCGGGATTGGAGAGGCTCTGGTGACGGAACCCAGTGCGCACTTCCTCGACGCAGGCCAGTACTCGGCGGAAAGCATCGGAAAATACCAGCGGATCTATGGCCGGGACTTCATCAGTCCGGGCGGCGCAGAAGCCGCGCGCGAGTTTATCGGCATGCTCGAGTTGAGCCCCGGCCAGCGCGTGCTGGACGCGGGTTGCGGCATCGGCGGCGCGGCATTCCTCATGGCTGACGAATGCGGTGTCACGGTGGAAGGCATCGATCTGTCGAGGAACATGATCGGATTGGCCATGGAACGATGCCGGGCGCTCGGGCTCGAGGCACAGGTCACCTTCCGGCACGGTGATTTGATGGCCCTTGAAGCAGATAGGCACTTCGATGCCGTTTACAGCCGTGACGTATTTCTGCACGTGGACAACAAGCCAGCGCTGTTCGACGTGCTGCTTCGCGCGCTGAGACCCGGGGGAAGGTTGCTGATCACCGACTACTGCCGGGGCACGGGTTCCCTGTCGCGGACATTTGAAAACTATGTCAAAGCACGTGGCTATTTCTTGACCACCCTGGATGAGTACGGACGAGCTCTGCGGAACGCGGGATTCGGACGTGTCCGAGTCGTCGACATGACCGCCCGCTTCGCGGAGATTCATGCGCGCGAGCTCGAACGGCTCGAGCAGTCCGGGCAGGCGGCAGAAGATCTGTCGGATCTGGCCGCCGCCTGGCGGGAGAAGCGCGATCGGGCGCTCAAGGGCGAGCAGCGCTGGGGACTTTTTACTGCCGTTCGACCCGAGTAGGCGCTATCAATACGCGGTCTTCAGCAGCCTGAGAATAAACGGCAGCCAGGCGAGCAGCATCAATGCGAACAGCGCGAACTCTAGCCGGATGATGAACCGGTAGCGCGCGCGTTCCGCGCCTTGCGCTTCCATCCAAAAGACCCGGCTCATGGTGATGTCGAGGGGCAATACGAACAGCATGATGACGTAAAAGGCCGGGGCGATCACGCTGGTGAAGAGCGCAAAACCGCTGATGTGCACCTCGCCGCCGGAGATCGGGCCCATGACGACAAGGAGCAGCACGATGACGACGAGCATCGAGCGCAGTATTCCGAGCTTTAAAAAAAACCGCTTCAACATCTGGATTACGCATCATAAGCGGATCATCGCCGCCGGGTCATGCCGAATCGTCTACGCCCCGATCTCCTGTCTTCGCGTCCTCGAGCGAAGCGTTTCTCGCCGTTCGTTTGAGCCAGAAGTAGGCGGCAATTCCGGCGAGGAGATTGGATACGCCTGCGGCGGCAAATATGCCCTCGACCTCGTAAAGCCGTGCGCCCACCCAGGCAAGCGGAAGATAAAGCACCACCATGCGCAACGTCGACACGGCTACGGCCGGAAAAGGGCGCCCGAGACCGTTGAACGCCGCGTTCACCACCATGACGATCCCGGCGGCGCCGTAGCTGACCGGCACAATCCATAGGTAAGCCGCGCCCACTTCCAATACCCGCGCGTCATCGGAGAAAAGCGCTATCAGTGGTCTTGCGAATACCGCCAGGACCGCGGCAACGGAGAGTCCGAACAGCAGGCAGAAGACCGCGCAACGCCGGTTCGCTTCGTCGATACGGTTCCGTTTCCCCGCGCCGAGATTCTGTCCAACGAAGGGACCGATTACCGAGGACATGGCGAAGAAAACCACCAGGCTCAATGCTTCTATACGCGACGCCGCGCCGAAGCCCGCCACGGCCTCGTGTCCGAATCCGGCGATCATCGCCACCACCACGGCCGTGGATGCGGGAATGATGACGTTGGTGCCCGCGGCGGGCATCCCCACGTGGAGCACGCTCCCCCACGATCTCAGCACCTCAGAAAGCATGGGTCGGTCGAAGCTCATCATTCTGTGCTTGTAGTGAAGCGCCCAGAATCCCGCCGCGATGGTGGTTGTGCGCGCGGCGATGGTGGCGACCGCGGCGCCCTGGAGCTCGAGCCGCGGAAAGCCGAGCAGCCCGAAAATGAGCAGCGGGTCGAGAATCAGGTTGACGAAGGAGGCGACAATCAACAGCCGGCTCTGGAATCGGCTGTCGCCGGTCGCGCGGATGGCGCCCATGCCCGCCATGGGTGGGATCACCGCCACCAGGCCGACGTACCAGACGAGCATATAGTCGGAAATGAGCGGAAGGAGATCCTCCGACGCGCCCAGCAGCCTGAACAGCGGCTCCAGCGTGACTATGCCGATGGCCGACAGCGCCAGGGAGATCAGCAGCGAAAACGCCAGCGCGTCCGTGGTAAGCCGTCGCACGCGCTGTTCGTCGCCGCGGCCGATGGCCCGCGCAATCACCGAGGACGTGCCCGCCATGAGGCCGATTCCGAGGCTGATGATCACCATCACCACGGGAAAAGTGAAGCTCATGGCGGCGAGTTCCGGCGCGCCGAGCTGGGCGCAAAACCAGGTGTCGATGACGTTGAAGGACATCATCGCGAAAATCCCCCAGATCATCGGCGTGGTGAGGCGGATGAGGTGCGTTCGGACCGATCCCTCGGTCAAGGTGGCTCGGGAGGCAGGGGCGTGTTGCACCAAACGGGAGTCCTTGGGAGAAAATAAGCTCGACGGGGGGCGGAGAAGCCTCTAGACGGAGAGCGTGACAGTTTTGGCGGCGCGTGTACGAGCTGGCATTATCTCCGCTCACTGCCGCGGCGTGAATCGGAATGTTCGATTCCGCAGACACGCCGGTCCTTTTTGTCGCAACGCCCGGCCGGTGAGGTGGCGCGCATGAATATCGCCTGTCTCGTATTTGATCAGATCACGCTCTTGGACGCCGTCGGCCCGATGGAGGTGCTGTCACGCGTCCCCGGAGCGAAGGTCGAGTTCGTGGCCAGAAAAAAGGAGCTCCTGCTTTCGAACAAAAGCCGTTTCCGATTGATGCCGGACTGCTTGCTGGAGGAGATGGATGCGGCAGACATTCTCGTGGTCCCCGGAGGCCCGGGCGTGCGTCCCCTGCTGGAAGATTCACGGGTGCTCGAATGGGTGCGCGGCGTGCATCGATCGAGTCAGTGGACGACGTCCGTATGCACCGGATCCCTGCTGCTTGCAGCGGCCGGGCTGTTGCAAGGCCTTCCGGCCACCACCCACTGGAACGCACTGGCCGATCTCGAGCGATACGGCGCCAAGCCTGTGCGGGAAAGGGTGGTGGTCAACGGAAAGATCGTCATGGGCGCCGGCGTCTCCGCCGGCATCGACATGGCGCTGACTCTTGTCTCCCTTGTCGCAGGCGAAGCCGTGGCGCGGGCGATTCAGCTTCGCATCGAGTATGACCCGAAGCCGCCTTTCGACGCGGGGGCGCCGGATCGGGTTGACGACATCGTGCTGGAGCTCGCCCGCGGCGGTCTCGACAGCGTCAGCGCCGTTTGAGTGCGAAACGCGCCGGTTCGACGACGCCCTCAGTCCTCGCCCGGGCCGTCCTCGCGATCTTTGAGTATGCGGTGATCCATTTGCCGCGACGGCTCATCGTCGCAGCAGTCGCCCACCACCTGCGCCGGAACGCCGACCACCGTGCAGTGGGGCGCCACGTCTTCGAGCACTACGCTGCCGGCGCCAACCTTGGCGCAGGCGCCGATCTCGACGTTGCCGAGGATTTTTGCTCCGGCACCGATGAGCACGCCGTGACGCACCTTTGGATGGCGATCGCCCGTTTCCTTGCCGGTACCCCCCAGGGTGACCTCGTGCAGCATTGAGACGTTGTCTTCAATGACCGCCGTTTCCCCCACAACCACGCTGGTGGCATGGTCGATGAGAATACCCTTACCGATACGCGCCGCAGGGTGAATATCCACGCCGAACACCTCCGAGGTGCGGCTTTGCAGGTAAAGCGCCAGCGCCTGGCGCCCCTGCCGCCAGAGCCAGTGGGCGGCGCGGTAGGCCTGCAACGCGTGAAAACCCTTGAAGTACAGAAACGGCTCGGAAAACTTCGTCGCCGCCGGGTCGCGCTCGCGCACCGCGCGGATGTCTGCGCGCATGGCCTTGCCGATCCCGGGATCTTCTTCCATTGATTCAGCGATAAGTTCGCGCACCAGCATGGCGGGAAGCACCGGGCTCTCCAGCTTGGTCGCCAGATGAAAAGCAAGCGCGTCTTCCAGCGTCTTATGGTTCAACACCGAAGCGTGCAGGAAGCTCGCGAGCACCGGTTCGCGGGCCGCGGCGGCAGCCACTTCCTCGCGGATGCCCTGCCACAGCGGATCGAGCGCCGCCTCGGCGAGTTTGGCTGTCTGTGATTTGGCCATGGGAACGGGTTTTTCAGTCGAACTATCGGCTTGAAGGATTAGTCTGCGCGAGCGGCGTCGCGTTCACAACCGGAGAAAAAAGGCAGGCCGTCGCGCCCCTCGCGGAGCACTGTGCGGGGGCGCGTCCGGCGCTGGAAACGACGGGTGGTGCGACGAGTGCGGCAGGCCGCGAAGAAGGCATCCCGATCCCGGACCTCAAGCCGCGAGCGGCGGGCAGCGCTCATCGTCTTCGTTCGCCGCCTCGGTCGCCGGAGGCGCCACGAGAGCCTTCAACGGGTAGGCCTTTCGCGGTTCCCCCTCCGCCCGGCGCCGCGCCAGCAGCTGCTCGACAATCAGCGGGATCTGCCCGCGTTCGACGCCGATGTCTTTGAGCGTGCGCTCATCCAGGCGGCGCAGCTCGGCAACCGCGCTTCGGCGGTCACGGGCCTGTTTCAGCCCCCGGAAAAGCGTTCTCAGGCCGCGAGCGACGCGCTTGATCAGCCGGCTGAAGGCTGCGGCCCGCAGGCAGTGGGCACGGCGCAGGTAGCGATCCAGCTCGGTTCGGGACAGGCCCGTCGCGGGAGGAGCCGCGTGAGGGAATTGAATCGATTCGGGTTTCATATTAGATTTCCTTTAAAACTTTGAACAGATTTGCCAAGGGGCATGGTCGCCATATGGCAGAGATAATAGGGACAGAATTCGGATCCGACAAACGAAACTTTGTACATTGTTTTTTAGAAAAACTAATTTGAAATGAGCACCCGACTGCCACCCCTCAACGCTCTGCGCGCCTTCGAGGCCGCCGGGCGCCACCTCAGCCTGACCCGGGCGGCGGAAGAGCTTCACGTCACCCCCGCCGCGGTCAGCCACCAGATCAAGAGCCTGGAGGACGCTCTCGGGGTAAAGTTGTTCCGCCGCATGAACCGCGCGCTGCTCCTCACCGATGCGGGCCAGGCCTGCCTGCCGGGTTTGAGACAGGGTTTCGAGCGTCTGGCCGAGGCGGTGGAGGCGGCGAGGTCGCAGATTCCCGGCCGCGCCCTGACGGTTTCGGTGGCGCCTTCTTTCGGCGCCAAGTGGCTGGTGCCGAGGCTGGACCATTTTTACGCCGAGCACCCCGGGACGGACGTTCGCGTTGACGCCAGCACCCGCCTGGTGGATCCCCTGAGGGAGGACATCGACCTGTGTATCCGTTACGGCCAGGGGGAGTATCCCGGGCTGCACGTGGAATGTCTGATGGCTGACGAGGTGATACCGGTATGCAGCCCCGAGCTGTTGAAGGGGCCCGGTACGCTGCATTCGCCAGCCGATCTGCGTCACCAGACGCTGCTGCACGCGGACCTGCCGTTCAAGGATGGTTATCCGGATTGGCGCATGTGGCTGGCCGCCGCTGGATTGAAAGACGTCGACGTTGATCGCGGGCCGCGCTTCACCATGGCGAGCATGGCGGTCCAGGCGGCCATTGCCGGGCAGGGGGTGGCGCTCGCCGGCAGCGTGCTGGTGGAGGACGACATTGCCGCGGGCCGCCTGGTGAATCCCTTCGAGGTGCGCTTTCCGGTGAAATTCGCCTACTACGTGGTATGCCCGGAAGCGACTGTGAGCCAGCCCCGCATTGTCGCCTTTAGAAACTGGCTCAAAGCGGAAGCCAAGCGGTCGGCGCGGCGCGATCGCGTCGCCTGAGCACCGGAAGCTTCCGCCGTCGCGGGATCAGGAGAAAAATCGGCGCGCAAGCCGGCCGCTTGCCGGACGTTCCGGGCTCACTCGCTTCAGCCGCTCGGCGATTCGCGCCAATATTCCCTTCGAGCGTTCCCGCAGAGGGCTGGCGTCGCGCATCTCGCGGATCAAGGTGACGTCGTCCTCGAGCCGGACGGTCACGCAAGGGCTCCGGAGCACGCGGTTCTCATGCCGTCGGAAATTCACGATGCCGCCTCGGCCCGCTGCTCCTTGTTCCACACGTTGGTGCCGTATTTCCAGTAGCCGCGCACGTTGTTCAAGCGCGCGTCGCCGGGCGAATCGATACCCAGCACCTCTCCC
>DATIPL010000113.1:0-4300 GCA_035471965.1 Gammaproteobacteria bacterium | reverse complement strand
CCTCGAAGAGATCGTGGCTAAGGAGGGCATTTTCGGGGATGCGGCCGGCGAGTGCTGCCTCGAAGGCATCGACCTCGTAGATGCCTTTGCCGGTATAGGATCCCTCATCGAAGAGGTCCTGGTAGACGTCCGAGACGGCCGCTGCATAGGGATCGATACCGCCGGGGCTGGAGAAAACCCTTTGATAGAATGAACCCTCGCGGCCGACCGGCAGTGAAGGAGTGACGCGCGGCTGCAGAATGGCGTAGCCGTCGATGACACGTCGCTCGACATCGCTGAATTTTGGTCGGTTCAGCGGATGGGCCATCTTGCCGATCAGCCGGAGCGCTGCGTCTCTCGGTAGCCTGGTATCGGCATCGAGGGTGATGACGTAATGCACGTCGGCCGGCACCTGCTGTGCGGGCGCCGCGACGGGCATGAACGTCGTGTCGGTGGCGCCGCGCAGAAGTCGGTTGAGTTCGTGCAGCTTGCCTCTTTTGCGTTCCCATCCCATCCATTTGTTCTCGCCCGCATTGAAGACGCGGCGCCGGTGCAGCAAGAGGAAGCGGCTGCCGCCGGGGCCCGGCCCATAACGGCGGTTCAGGCGTCCGATCCCCTCGGCGGCAACGCCGAGAAGATTGGCATCGCCCTCGAGAACCTCCTGGTCCGCGTCGACCCCGTCCGATAGGAGGGCGAAGGTGAGATCGCCGCCGGCGCCGGCGAGGTGGTGGACCTCCAGCCGTTCAATCTGCTCCAGGAGGTCGGCTTCGCCGGTCAGTAGCGTCGGCACGGCGACGAGCGTCCGAAGCGATGGCGGGACGCCTGCCGTAAGTTCAAGGCCCGGCAAGGTCGTCGCGCCAAAGCTCCAAGTGATTGCACGGTTGACGAGCGCAGACGCCACCTCGGTCGCCGGGAGGAACCCGATCAGAGCAAACAGTGCGAGCCAGACGACAGCGACGCCGGGAACCGCAAGCGCCGACAACGCGAGAACCAGAAGCCCCATAGTGACAAACAGGATCGCGCCGACATAGCCGCCAATACCGAGGCGGATGTTGAAGCGGCTAATCCACAGCCGGGGAGGCGGCCGAAACCCGATCTGTCGCTCGAGTGCGCGCCGACCCTCGGCGATCAGATGATAGCCGGGATCGCCGGCCCGCTCCGCCTCCGCTGTGTTGACCGCCCCGGCTGCTGCCGCGCGGGACGCTTTCAGCGCAAGATCGGCGACTTCGAGCTCCGTGGAAGACGAACCACGGGCCAATTGTTCGATTGCGCTTCGGTATAGATTGCGTGTCGGAAAATCCATTGCAGCAAAGTTGCTCGCCGCGCGTAGCCGCTCATCGACGAGGCTTACGCTCTCGAACAGCTCTGCCCAATCAATATCGGAGATCAGGCGCATACTGGTGATGATATTGCGCACGGTGAGGTTGGAGGCGCCCTTGCTCCGTTGCTCGTGCTGCACCACTTTATCTATCGAAGCGTCTTGAAGTCGGAGCCGCTCCTCCAGCCAGCCGAGCGCTGGTGTTGTTATTGGATCCTGGTCCCTGAGCCGCTTCGCGAGGTGTGCGGCGAAAGTTTCGGACAAAGCCCCAGATGAGCGCGTAGAGATGTCCCTTTCGAGCGCGGATCGGGCGTCTCCTGATACGAGAAGCCGGTCGGCCAGCGCGTCGGCATCTGCGCGCGCCCTTCCTTCGGCCGTGATCTGGTCGACCAGCCGGCGCAGGTTCTCGATGAGGACAATGCGCAGCGTGATTGCAACAGCCCATAATTCGCCGATCGTGAGGGGGTGGACCCGCTGATAGGCTGCAATGAACCGGCGCAATATGTCGGGATCGAAGTGACTGTCACTGTGGGCGACGAAGGCCCAGGCAAGGCCGAATACCCTCGGATAACCGGCGAATGGTCCCTCAGCCAGTTTCGGTAGCTGGCGATAATAACCGGGGGGCAGATCATCCCGAATCTCGCGGATCTGATCCTCGACGAGGTGATAATTGTCGAGCAGCCATTCTGCAGCAGGAACCACACCTCGGCCGCTCTCCAGCTCCGCTGCGCTCGCGCGATAGGCCGCAAGCAACACCGCGGCATTGTCATTGAGCCGGGTGTGCAATGACAGGACGACTGGCGGTCTCGTCGTTACCGGCTGTGCGGCAGCGAGGCTTTTCGCGTGCTGCTCAAGCCGCTCGACGCCGAAAAGCTCCTCCCTCACCGGCGCCCTGTCGTTCCATGGAGGCAACGGAGGGCGATGCCCGAGAGTATGGCGAAGGATCGAGTTCATAAGCGCGTTAAATTGTCGAGCACGTGCGCGATGAGTTCCTTGGGGTTCGGGTCTTGTGCCCCCGGTGCAGCGGGGAAGGGCTGTATTAGATGCTGCGCCGTGGCCGCAGCCTCCAGCCAGGCCTCTGGCGGAGCGGCTAGGATAGGTCTATTGAACTCTTCCTGGCGACGCTGCAAGGCCGCCTGGTCGGCCTGAAACTGATGGCGGTACTCGCGGCGCGCTTCTGTCGCTTTTTGCGCGGATATGTCTTGATGATCGTCGAGGTCGTCCGAGTCGTCCGTCATGGTCACTAGCCCTTAAAAAGTTGCGCTATGGTTCTGGAAATCGGACCAACGTTGCACTCGGACATTCCTTTCGCCGCCGCCTATTAACCAAGGCTCTATCGGCGGGGTCTGCTGTGTCTGGTTGTCGAGGCGATCGGCCGACCGGCGAGCAGCGGCAGAGTCAAACTGTCGTAAGTCGTGTAAGCCGAGCGTTACGCGCCCTTAACGTAAGACAGCCGCCAGCTTTTCAATGACTCGCACTACCGTTAGCGGTGGTCGGTCTGCGCAAGTGTGCTTCTTCCCCTCCACAGTGCGAGCTTCCGGTAGGTGAGGCGGGAAGCACCACGATAGCCTGCGCCGGCTCGGGCGGCGGCGGAGTGCAAACGATGTCGCGCCGGCGAGTCCGACGGCCAGAAGGGCCGATACAGTTATCGGCGGTAACATGTACATTTGGAATCCCTGTCGCGCCAAGTCAGCTACCAGTACTCGCCGCTCATCATCGGCGCCTCTGCAATTCTGTTCCTGCTACTCCGCCAGCACGGCGTCCCGCATCAGGGCGGCCGCAAGATCAAGAGGATCGATGATGACGACTTGGAGTACGCCGGCAATTCCAGGGTTTTGGCAAACCCGAATCCATGTTGACGTGCGGTTGGCTTTAAGAAGCGGTAAGAATCTGTTGTGCTCGTCACGCGTCTCCACGCTGTAGGTGCCGGATGGCTGCACTCCCTCCAGTGCCTTCAGTACGAAGGGGCGCAGGAAAGTCACCCGCTTCTCCCGTGTGCGCGTTGTCATTGGGTTTCTCCGGAAGGCCGGGCGGGAACCAGGCCGCCATCCGGGGCCATACCCTTCAGAAACTTGAAGAGGTCGCTGTCCGTGGAAAGGACGAGGGTGGTGTTTTCGGAGATGATGGCCTTATAGGCTTGCATGGTCCGTGTGAATTCATAGAACTCCACCGATTCGGGACTCTTGTTGTAGGCCCCTGAGTAGATTTCGGTCGCCTTAGCATCCGCTACACCGCGGATCTCCTCGACCTGCCGGTACGCCTCGGACTGGATCTTGTTCAGGTCACGTACACGATTACCTCGGATTCTGGCGGCCTCACCGTTGCCTTCCGACAGGAAGCGTTCCGCGATCTGCCGCCGTTCGCTGATCATCCGATCGTAGATCTTCGGGCGCACGCTTTCATTGTAATTGATCCGCTTGAATCGGATATCGAGCAGTTCGATGCCGAACACGCGTACCTTCTCGGCGGCCGCGGCAAAGATCTCTTGTTCGACCAGCTTGCGCCCCTTCTGGATCGGCACCAGTGACCCAATGTCCTGCTCCCGTTCCGCGTCGGTCAGGAGGACGTCGCGCAGCGGGACGCGATCCTTGGTGGTGCGGATGATCTCGATCAACTCATGCTTGGCGACGGCGTTACGGGTTTCGCTGCCTAGAATATCGTCCAAGCGGGACTGCGCGCTGCGTTCATCACGCAGCCGCAGAAAATACTGGAGGGGATCTGTAATCCGCCAGCGGGCGAAGAGGTCGACCGAGATGTAGAGCTTGTCCTTGGTCGGCATATCCGAGGGACTGCCGTCCCACTCGAGAACCCGCCTGTCGATCGGGTTGACGTCCTGTACGAAGGGCAGCTTGACCTTGAGACCGGCGGTGGTCACGGGAGCGCCGACCGGCTTGCCGAACTGGGTGATAATCACTTGCTCGACTTCGCTCACCGTATAGATCGAACTCATCGAGACATAGATCCCGATGCCCAGAACGGCCAGGATCCCGATTAGTATGGCCC
>DATIPL010000112.1:0-8756 GCA_035471965.1 Gammaproteobacteria bacterium | reverse complement strand
GGATTGACGTGATGAGCGAGGTCGCTTTCGTAGTCATGGATTTGATTCACCACCAGCGGCCGGATCTCGCCAGCGTCTTTCTATCCAGCTACCTGGAAGTGACCGGCGACTATGACGGCCTCACTCTGCTGCGGCATTTTCTCGTCTATCGAGCCATGGTCCGTGCAAAGGTGTCGGCCATCCGCGCAAGCCAGGAAAAGGCGAACAGCGACGCCCACAGGCAGGCGCTCGGCGAGACCGACGCCTTTGTCGACCTGGCGAGGCAATGCATGGATTATGGCGCAGGTCCTTTCCTGCTCATCACCTGCGGTGTGTCCGGCAGCGGAAAATCCCTGCTCTCTGGCAGACTCGTCGGCCGACTGGGCGCCGTCCGCATTCGGTCCGACGTCGAGAGACGCCGGCGCGCCGTATCCGGCGAGGACCGCTACTCCGGATCCGCGAGACACCGCACCTACGGACGGCTCGAAAGCTGCGCCGACAAGATTCTGGGAGCCGGATTTGCCGTCATCGTCGACGCGACATTTCTCACCCGTCAATTCCGCAAACGCTTTTGGGACCTGGCGAACGAGCACGGCGTGCCGTTCTGCATACTCTTGCTGAGTGCGCCCCGCGATGTGCTCGTCCGACGAATCGTCGCGCGCCAGGCCGAGGGAAGGGATCCTTCGGAAGCCACCGTGCCGGTCCTCGACCGTCAGCTTGAAGACATACAGCCGCTCACCGCCAGGGAACAGGAGTTCGCCGTTGAAATCGAGTCCGCTTCAGGTGCCGACTTGACGCCCGTTGAGCGATATCTTCGCCGGTCGAGCCGCCTTCCCCTCAATCATCGGATACGGCGCTACGGGGTGCTGCCCCGGGAATCTCAGTAAGGTCGCCGAATACCCGGTTGATCCGGATCAGTGCTCGAAGCCCGCGCTCGACTCAGACTGATCATTGTGGAATGGTATGACAAAGGGTGGTGCAGATTTCGGGTCTGAATGACCGGCGAGCCGTGCCGGCCCGGGGATCCAGCGGGGTCAGAGACTGAGCCATGTCCATCTTCTTCGATTCGCCCATCGAGTATTGCCCGATAGCCAAACGCTATGTCCTGCTCGACCAGACGCAGGAATCCTGCGCGAGAGATATGGACTGCAGGGGACTCGACTGTCCGCTGGCGCGCTATTTCGCACGCCCGCTGCGGGAAAAGGAAATCAAGACCGGATCACAGCGTGGCGAGCAGCAAGGATAAGAGTGAAAGGATGGTGGTAGATTGAGTTCGCTCAAGAGCATACTGGTTCATCTCGACGACGGGCAGTCCGGCGGCGAGCAGCTCACGCTATGCGCGGAGCTCGCCGTGGCCTGTGACGCGCACTTGTCTGCGCTTTACGTCAGCAGGTTCCTGACCCAGGCGCTGCTGGTGGACGCTCCGCCTTCGGGGATGTTGCTGAAGGCGCTCGAGGAAGAGCAGCGCGCGCGCACCGCCGGGGCGCGGAAGCTGTTCGAATCGAATACGGCGACACTGAACGGAAGGCGCGAGTTTCACCATGAAGAAGGCGACCCGGTCCGCTGGCTCGGCAGTTACGGGCGTTACGCCGACGTGATCGCAGTACGGCAGCCCGAGGCAGAAGACGCGGTATTCGGCGTCGGCGGGATCGCGGGCGCCCTGGCCGTCGGCTGCGGACGGCCGGTGCTGGTCGTGCCCCGCACCGGCACCAAGAGCCTGTCGCCCACGCGCGTGATGATCGCGTGGAACGGATCGAGAGAGGCCGCCCGCGCCGTGGCCGACGCGCTTCCTTTTCTCGAGATGGCTAGCGACGTTGAGGTGGTGAGCATCGCCGACGCCAAGCATATCGGCGACGGGGCCCCCAGCAGCCGCGATCTCTGCAGGCACCTCAACCTTCACGGCATCGAAGCCGAGCCGATTACCCTTCCCACTCCGGAAATCGAGATTCCGGAGGCACTGTTGTCGCGTGCAGCCGCGCAGCGCGCCGAGCTGATCGTTCTCGGCGCCTACGGGCACTCGCGTTTCCGCGAGCTCGTGCTCGGCGGCGTTACTCGTCATTTTCTGGGTCACTCCGCCATTCCCCTGTTGCTCAGTCACTGAGCCCCGGCGCCGGCGCGCTCTGTCGGCGGAACTTCCGTGCGCTGCACGGAATCCATACCCCATGCTAGTATTTTGAGCTGGAATACCGGCCGAATCGGGTGTCGAAGGAGTTCGAAGGAAAGCAGCATGGCACAGAGCGTAAGTCTCGGAACGGATTCGGAATACGTGCGCGTGCCCGACATCAAGGTGTCGGTGCGCCAGACCTTCGGCATCGACAGCGATCTCGAGGCGCCGGCGTTCAGTCGGCCCGAGGAGCACGTCCCGCAGGTCGACGAGGCCTACCGCTTCGACCGCAACACGACGCTTGCCATCCTGGCGGGCTTCTCCCACAACCGGCGGGTGCTGGTCCAGGGCTATCACGGCACCGGAAAATCCACCCACATCGAGCAGGTCGCGGCTCGGCTCAACTGGCCCTGCATTCGAGTCAACCTGGACAGCCACATCAGCCGCATCGATTTGGTGGGGAAGGACGCCATCGTTCTGCGCGACGGCCAGCAGGTGACGGAATTTCGCGAGGGAATTCTGCCTTGGGCTTACCAGAATCCCACTGCCCTGGTCTTCGACGAGTACGACGCCGGGCGGCCGGACGTCATGTTCGTGATTCAGCGCGTGCTGGAAGCCGAGGGTCGCCTGACGCTGCTGGATCAGTCGAGGGTGCTGCACCCGCATCCGGCATTCCGTTTGTTTGCCACCGCCAACACGGTGGGCCTGGGAGACACCACCGGCCTTTATCACGGCACGCAGCAAATCAACCAGGGACAGATGGACCGCTGGAGCATCGTGACCACGCTCAATTATCTGGGGCACGACGCCGAGGTGGAAATCGTAATCGCCAAGGTACCGTCCTACGACAACGAGAGCGGGCGCAGCAGCGTCAGCGCCATGGTCGCGCTGGCGGAGCTGACGCGCTCAGGATTCATCAATGGCGACGTCTCCACCGTTATGAGCCCGCGAACGGTAATCACCTGGGCGGAAAACGCGCTGCTGTTCGAAAACATCGGATTCGCTTTCCGCCTGAGCTACCTGAATAAGTGCGATGAGATCGAAAGGCCGATCGTCGCAGAGTATTACCAGCGTTGCTTCGGCTCCGAGCTCAAGGAAAGCGGGATCAAGGCGAATCTCGCCTGACCGCCTCGGTCCGGCACCGAGCTCGAGCGGCGAGGCCGCAGGAAATCGATCCCGACCCATCTGACATGAAACCCAAGACGAGCGATCCCGGCATCGAAAACTTTCGGCGGGTCACGGAGGCCACAAGCCGCGCCATTGCGCGCGAACCGGAGCTCAACGTGGAGTTCACGCAGGATCTCGCACCGACGGAAGGGAAAACTCTCAGGCTCAAGCAGCCGCCGCTCAACCTCGCCTACTCCGATGTGGCCCGGATCCGCGGCCAGGCGGATTCGGCGGCGTTGAAGCTGCGTCATCACAGCGCTCGAATGCACGCCAAGCACGCGCCCAAGAGCGAACCGGCGCGCGGAATATTTGACGCTTTGGAGCAAGCCCGCTGCGAAGCCCTGGGCGCAAATCAAATGGCCGGCGTGGCCGAGAATCTCGCTGCCGCGCTGGAAGCGATTTGCCACAAGCAGGGGTATTCCGACGCCGCGGACCGCGGCGACGTGCCCCTGCCCAGCGCGCTGAGCCTGCTGGCTCGGGAGTGCATGACCGGAGCATTGCCTCCCCCTTCGGCCACCGCCGCCCTGGATCTGTGGCGGGCGACGCTGGAATCCGCGGTAGGCGCCCAGCTCGGCAAGCTGGGCACGGTCGCCGACGATCAGCGGGCTTACGCCGCGGTGATGCGGGAAATGCTGGCGGCGCTTGGAATCGAGGACGATTCCCAGGAGCTCGAGGACGAGCCGACGGAGAGCGATTCAGAAAGCGATGACGGCGATTCCAGCGCGCTGAACCAGGGCGAGACCGGGCAAAGCGAGCAGGGTCAGCCCGAGCAGATGGAGGGGCTCGAGCTTCGCGAAGAAGCGGACCAGGAGAGCGAGGACGGTGAGCAGGCCGAACCCTTCGAGGCCAGCATGCTGGAAGACGGCGCGGAGATGCCCGAGGTTCCCGGTGAAACCGCATTCCAGCCGCGTTTCGGACGCAACGATTTCAGCGACGACCTTTACCACGCGTACGCCACGGACTTCGACGAAGTGGTGGATGCCGAAACCTTGTGCGATGCGGAGGAACTGAGCCGCTTGAGACAGAATCTGGACCAGCAGCTCAGCAGCCTCCAGGGCATCATCGGCAAGCTGGCCAATCGGCTGCAGCGCAGACTTCTCGCGCAGCAGACGCGGGCGTGGGAATTCGATCTGGAGGAGGGCCAGCTGGATTGCGCGCGGCTGGCGCGCGTGGTGGCGAATCCCTTTCACTCGTTATCGTTCAAGCGGGAGAAAGAAACGCGCTTTCGCGATACCGCCGTCAGCCTGTTGATTGATAACTCCGGATCCATGCGTGGACGTCCCATCATGGTCGCGGCGATGAGCGCCGACATCCTGGCCCGTACGCTGGAGCGATGCGGAGTCAAAGTGGAAATATTGGGCTTCACCACCCGCGCCTGGAAGGGCGGACAGTCGCGCGAACGCTGGCTCGCAGAGGGCAAACGGCCCAACGCAGGGCGCCTCAACGACCTTCGCCACATCATCTACAAGGCGGCGGACACGCCGTGGCGCCGAGGGCGCAAGAGCCTCGGTATCATGCTGCGCGAAGGGATTCTCAAGGAGAACATCGACGGCGAGGCTCTGCTATGGGCCCACCAGCGGCTGGTATCACGCCCCGAGCAGCGGCGCATACTCATGGTCATCAGCGACGGCGCGCCGGTGGACGACTCGACCCTGTCGGTGAACCCGAGCAACTACCTCGAGCGCCATTTGCGCCAGGTCATCGATTACATAGAGAACGTGAGCCCGGTGGAGCTGCTCGCCATCGGCATCGGCCATGACGTCACCCGCTACTACCGCCGCGCGGTGACCCTGGTGGACGCGGAGCAGCTCGGCGGCGCCGTGATGGAGCAGCTGGCGGAGCTGTTCGAGGAACAGTCGTTCAGGGTCCAGCCGGCTCCCCGGCGACCACTGGCATACCGTTGAACGGCGACCTTCCGGCGACCTGAAGAGCGCCCGTGGATCCGGGAACGGATGGCCTGCGCGAACGACGTTCAGGCAGAATCGAGCCCCGCTGCGGCTCAGACGTCACCTTCAATGGATATTCTGGTGGTGCGCGCGAAGCCCTGCTGGCTGGCATCCAGAAAGCGAAGAGTGTAAGGGCCAATCAGGATCTCGTCCTCGTTGTGTAGCAGGTGACGATTGACCCGCTGTCCGTTTACCTTGGTGCCGTTCGTGCTCTTCAGATCTCGCAGCCAGAAATCGCTCGAGCCGTCGATGTATTGACTTTGCTTCACAGCCACCTCCGCGTGGGATCCGCTGACCGTGTCATCATCGAGCTGAATGTCGTTGACGGTGTCGCGGCCGATACGAACGACGCCCTCGGACAACGGATATTCCCGATGTATAACTCCCTCGACTAGAAGAACAAGCTTAGCCATTCAGTGTATCCTCAGGCATTCATGGCGTTGTCACCGGCAGACGTCGCAACATCCAGCGGCAGGCGGGCGGTTCAAGGGCCGAGGCTTCGCCAGCCATATCGCTGCGTACAACATGTTGATATCGCACAAAAACTGACGCCGGATATTTCATTCCCAGGCAATCAAGGATCCCCAACGAGGTCTCGAGAACTTCTCGAAGGTTATATATAGCCAATAATCTTGCGCACGTCTGCGCCTCAGGCGGCTGAGCTCCGGGAACGCGAGCCGCGTCCCGGCCGACGCCCGGACTTGCCCGATCTGGCTTTGGTCTTCTTCTGCGATTCCTTGCAGTCTTCCAGAGCCTCCGCCATCTCGAGTCCCGACTGAAATCGATCATCGGGATCCTTCTCCAGAGCGGTATCGATGGTTCGAGAAAGCCGCCTGCTCAGATCAGGCCGCACGCGACTGAGACTCCGGTGCTTTTCCCTGGTTATCTGCAGCATGATTGTCGGCACGGAATCTCCGGTAAAGGGAAGCGTGCCGGAGAGCAGCTGGTAGAGAGTCGTTCCAAGCGAGAACAAATCCGAGCGACCGTCGATTTTTCCTCCCACCGCCTGCTCCGGGGACATATAGGCCGGCGTCCCTAGAATCGTGCCGGTGCGAGTTTGATCGCCGTCACTTATCCGCGCAATTCCGAAGTCACTGACCTTCACCAGCAGCTCGTCCCGTACGTAAAGCACGTTGCTGGGTTTTACATCCCGGTGAATAATCTCTTTTCCGTGGGCGTAGTCGAGCGCCTTGGCGGCCTGTATGCCTATACCGAGGACTTCCCCGACAGGCAACAGGTTGTCGGGGTCTGTAAACTCTTCGAGAGTGGTGCCATTGACGTAGTCCATGGCGATATAAACGAGATCGCCGTGTTTCCCAGCCTCGTAAACGGTGACGATGTTCGGGTGGCTCATCCGCGCTTCGGCCTCGGCCTCGCGGCGGAACCGCTGCTCGATCGCCTCAATGTCACCACCATTGTAATCCTCACGAATAGATAGCACCTTCAGCGCGACGGAGCGATTGAGTTTCGAATCCGTCGCCAGATACACACGGGCCATGGCGCCCTGCCCAATCTGCCGGTCGAGCCGGTAATGACCCAGCATGGGCTTCTCCAGCTTGGTGTCGCCAATCAGAATCGTGTCTCTGCTGGCGCCAACTGGAGAAAGTGTCGGGAAATCCCCGGCAAGCTTCTGCAGGCGTTCCAATCGAACGCGGACATCCTGATACCTGGCGTCATAACCGAGTAGAAACTGGTAGACTGCGGACGCGCTGTCGAGTTTGCGACGCCTCTCGAAATCCAGCCCGAGCTGATAAATTTTCTGCATCATCTGCGGGCCACGGGCACATCGTTTGAATTCGTCAAAAGCTTCGTCCAATCTGTCCTGAGATTGAAGATTCGTCGCGTAACGCATGCGCAGCTCGTCGACTTCCCGTCCGAAGCCGAACGCGCCGGTTTCGAAGAACCTGCGAACGCTGAGCCCGCCGAGCACGCACGCCGTACAAAGTGACGGAAGCGCGACCGGGATCCACAACTGCCGTGTCACCAGCGCTACGAGCCCGCCGTTCAGCATGATTATGGCCAAGGCGCCGGCAAGGTACAGGCTGCGGCGACCGTGAAAACCCGCTGGAAAAAACAGCAGTAACCCCAACGCAATAATCAGCCCCCGTTGGCCGGCGTAAAACCAGTCGGGTCTCGTAAAACCGGTGTCCTTGACCAGACTGTCGAGCGCGTGTGCAGCATGAATGGCGGGCGCCAGCCCGCCTCGATTTGCCAGGCCATACATGGCCGAGAGCCCGGAGTCCGTCGGGCCGATGATTACGGTCGCGCCCCGCAGATCCTTATGTTTCGCAGGGTCGTTCAGAAAGTCGGCGAGCGAGTGCATGTGGAGACCGGACTGCGCCTTTGCTGGAACCAAAGGCGGCGCGTAATAGTTGAAGTCCGGGGCCGTTCTGATAAACCTCCCGCCGACGCGAAGTCCTTGCCCCGGCACGGCCTTTATCACCTTCATGCTCACACCCAGCGACCGGGCGGTGAGGAGAGTGATGAACGTGGGGAGAAAATCCTCCTTTGTCCTGATAGCGAGGTTGACCGCTGTTCGACCGTCTGTGAACTCCGACAAGTTCAGTATCCCTACGGCCGATGCTGCGTTTTCAAACCGCCCGAGCGGTCGCTCCAGCTCGAAACGACCCGACAGGGGCGGTGAAAATAGAATCGAGCGAAAAAAATGCCGCAGCTTGGAAACGCCGCCGTTAGACGGCGCGTCCGGCCCGGACCAGGGTGGATTCAGCGTGCCACCATAGGACTCGCGCGCCGCCGTATAGATGATGACGTTTCCGGCTTTTTCCATGGCCCGGGAAAGGGTGCCGTCCGTATCCAGGCTCCGGGCCCACCGTCTCAGCGCGGACCGCACTTTAGACGAGGAAGAACTCGCGCTTTTTGACAATTCGGACAGTTTTTCCGGCGTCTGCGTCACGTTCAGCGGAATCATCAGGCCGACGGTGCCGACTTCGAGTCGCCTGAGGCGATCGATGACGCCCGCAATGCGGTCACGCGGCCAGGGCCAGGGTCCCAGGCGGTCGATGCTGTCTTTGTCTATGGCAAGCAATGCAACCTGGGAAGAGTAGTCATAGGATGCGACGAGCCTCGAAGTCAGGCTGAACACACCGTCTTCGATCCGCTGGGGGGCCTGCGCGTAGCTGCCGAAAAAGAACAGCCCGATGACGATCAGTCCCAGGCTCCGGTAGCCGAGCAGACTGGTTACGATTTCCTTTCTTCTAGGGTTCATCTATTCGGGACAAGGCTCAGACATGGCTCCTCGCGGCCCGATTCATCGGGACAACAGTTTTGCCGGAGCACCGTTTCTGGAATAGCAACCGCCTCCAGGCTATATCGGCCTGAAAGAGGCATCTCTTTAGCCGCCAGCGGCCCCGGGGTCGGGCCTTCAAGCCCGACAAATCGCGGTAAATCCCGGGCAGCTGGGTCGCGATGAGTTCATCGATGGAAACGACGTAATCGCCAGCCCCGTGTCTGAAGTCTAGGCTAGAATCGGGCGTGATTCTGCCGCCCGGACGGCGACCGGTATACTCTTGCGGCGCTTGACGGAGGGTCCCTGACGGGCA
>DATIPL010000111.1:0-2621 GCA_035471965.1 Gammaproteobacteria bacterium | reverse complement strand
CGGCAGCCAGGTATCGGCCTGTTTCAGAAAAGATGAGCTGGATAAAGACCTCCAGAGCGCCTCATGAGCGAGCAAGCCGTAATTTCCGGGCAGGCGCCGCCGTTAAAGAAAATAGCCAAGGGCGACACGCTGCTTCAGGTGCGCAACCTGGTAAAGTATTTTCCGGTCACCGAAGGCATTCTGTTCCAGAAAGCCGTCGGCCACGTCAAGGCCGTGGACGACGTCACGTTCGAAATCAAAAAGGGCGAGACCCTAGGTCTGGTCGGTGAGTCCGGTTGCGGCAAGACCACAACCGGGCGCTGCATTCTACAGCTCGAGCGACCGACATCCGGAGAGATCGTGTTCGAAGGCGTCAACCTGGAGAAGCTCGATTCCAAGGAGCTCTCCCCCCTGCGGCAGAAGGTGCAGGTCATCTTTCAGGATCCCTACAGCTCACTCAATCCGCGCATGAAGGTGGGCGATATCCTCGGCGAGCCGATGCGCGTTCACGGCGTGTATCCGGACGCCGGAAAGAGAAACAAACGTATTGCCGAGCTGCTCAACTACTGCGGCCTGCCGTCGAAGTTCGCCGATCGCTATCCCCACGAGATGTCGGGCGGGCAGCGCCAGCGGGTCGGTATCGCGCGGGCGCTGTGTCTCAATCCCGATTTCATCATCTGTGACGAGGCGGTCTCCGCGCTGGACGTCTCCATCCAGGCGCAGGTGATTAACCTGCTCGAGGATCTGCGCGAAGAATTCGACCTGACCTACCTGTTTATCGCCCATGATCTTTCGGTAGTGCACCATCTCTGCAACCGCGTCGCAGTGATGTACCTGGGGAAGCTGGTGGAGCTCGCGGATTCGGACGAACTTTTCGACGACCCCATGCATCCCTACACGCGCGCCCTGCTCTCGGCGGTTCCGGTGCCGGACCCGAGCAAAGAAGCGCAACGCAAGCACCAGGTGCTCAAGGGTGAGGTACCGAGCCCGCTGAATCCGCCCCCGGGCTGCGTATTTCACCCCCGGTGCCCTCTGGCGGTGGACTCCTGCCGCATAGACATACCGCCGCTCCGGGAGCTCAAACCGGGTCACTGGGTGGCCTGTACGGAGGTATGATAGGCTGATCGAAGGTGGCGACCCCCCAGGAACGGGGGGCGTTCCCTTAAACCACCAACGTTGGAATAAGTACAGAAGAGAGGAGAAACACGATGAGACGCTTCAGTCCGAAACTCGCAGCCGCTGTATTCCTCGGCTGCGCGGTCGGCCTGGGAGTCGGGAGCCCCGCGGCTGCGCAAGACCGCGGCGGGGTTCTCAACTTCGTGGTCGGCAGCAAGATACCGTCATACGACGGTCATCGCGAAACCACCTTTGGAATAATTCACCCACTTGCGCCGTTTTACAGCCTTCTGATCCGGGTCAATCCCGACAATCCGCAGTCGGCTACTGATTTCGTATGCGATCTGTGCGAGGGCTCGGTGCCGAAGCCGACTAACGGCGGCACCCGGTTCACTTTCAAGATTCGCGAAGGCGTGAAGTTTCACGATGGCACGCCGCTGACCGCGGCCGACATCAAGGCCACCTACGACAAGATCATCTTCCCGCCGGAAGGCGTACCGAGCGCGCGCAAGGCGTTCTTCAAGATGGTGGAGTCGGTGGAGGCGCCGGATGCGACCACGGTAGTCTTCAATCTGAAGTTCCCGTCCGGAGCCTTCGTTCCTGCCCTGGCGACGCCGTTCAACTGGGTGTACAGCAAGAAGGATCTGGACGCGCACGGCTACGAGTGGCACACGAAGAATATCAACGGCTCCGGGCCGTTCATTTTCGTGCAAGAGCAGCCGGGCTCCTTCGTCGAAGGCAAGAGGAACCCTAATTATCACCACGAGGGTCAGCCCTACCTCGACGGATTCAAAGCCATTCAGGCGCCGAAGATGGCCATCCGCCTGAACGCCATCCGTGGCGACCGGGCGGCCATCGAGTTCCGCGGTTTTCCGCCCAAGGCCCGTGACGACCTGGTGGCGGCTCTCGGCGACAAGATCACGGTCCAGGAAAGCGACTGGAACTGTGTCCTGCTTTCCACGCCGAACCAGATGCGCGAGCCGTTCGACGACCCGCGCGTTCGCCAGGCCCTCACGCTCTCGGTGGATCGCTGGGGCGGCTCCAAGTACCTGTCGGAGATCGCCATCGTGAAGACGGTCGGCGGCGTGGTGTTCCCCAACCATCCTCTTGCGGCGACCCAGGACGAGCTGAAGCAGCTGGCCGGCTACTGGACGGATCTGAGCAAGTCCAGGGCCCGGGCGAAGCAGCTTCTGGAGCAGTCCGGACACGCGGATTTGAATTTCGAGCTCAACAACCGCGGCGTCGACCAGCCGTACAAGGTCGTGGGCACCTGGCTCATCGATCAATGGCGGCAGGCGGGCCTGAACGTGACCCAGCGGGTGCAACCCACGCCTCCGTTCTACGCCACGTTGCGCAAGAAAAAGGACTTCGACGTTTCCATCGACTTCAACTGCCAGTCGGTGATCAACCCGATTGCGGACATCTCCAAGTTTCTCGGCAGCGCCGGCAATAATTACGGCAACTACCAGGATCAGGTGCTCGAGGACATCTACAACGAGCTCCTTCAAACTGGAGACGAGGCCGGG
>DATIPL010000110.1:0-4003 GCA_035471965.1 Gammaproteobacteria bacterium | reverse complement strand
CGGAGCGCGCCGTCACCGACCGAGAGATAGACCCCGGGAGGAATGACATAGACGCGGTTGGGTTCCAGTCGCATCCCATCGGTGGCGTGCTGCACTCTCATCGTTGTATGTCCGGCCAGCAACTCGACCATCAGGCTTTCGTGCGTCGGATCGAGGTGCTGGACCAGTATGAAGGCCATGCCGCTGTCGGACGGCAGCGCGTCGAAAAGCTGTTGGAAGGCGTCGAGCCCACCGGCGGAAGCGCCGATTCCGACCACGGGGAAGTCGTCAGGCGAATGCGAAGCTGCGCGCTCTGACCCCAAACGCTTGCGCGTGGGCTGCGTCACGGCGTCGTCGCTTGTACGGCGGCGTCGGGGCATAAAGACCTCCACTTAAGGCCGATTGCCTCGATCACAGTCGCAATGTGCAATCTATGCCACAATCCGAGATCTGAGGCAATCGACCATCTCGGCAGGGTGATGTATGCATGTTTGTGTCAGGAGTTGAGAGGGAGGTACCCCGTGGGTAGCTGGAATCCAGGAGACGGAGCACCTCCCAATGCCGCGATTCGCGACGATCAGGAGCATACCGGCTGCGTTCCGGATGATGAAGGGCATGCAGGCGCAAGGGGTCGAATGGGACGAGGATTACCGGGGCCGCGGGCGACGCCCTCAAGGGCATTCTGGCTGAGATGGCTGCGCGCGGGGCGGCGGATCAGCGTAACGGCTTTTATCCACGGCGTCTTCTGACGGAGCTGGGGGACATCAAGCTTTCGGTGCCGCGCACGCGGTGCTGGAGCGCGCACGCGGTGGTACGGGCCTATGCCCGACGGGCTCCCCACATCGATCGCATGATCCTGGTCTGCTTCGTGCTCGGGCTCAGCACCCGCAAGATCGCGGCCGCCCTCCTCCCGGTACTAGACCGGGCGGTGAGCGCGAGCACGGTCAGCCAGGTGGCCAGTACCCTCGATGCGGCGGTCGCCGCCTTCCATGCCCGACCGCTCGCCGAGCGCTACCCACGGCCAACGCGGTAACGGGCCTGACGCCGGGAACGGTCATGACCCGCTCGCAGGCATCGAATTCCCGTTCCATCCGTCGGAGGCGCCGGTCCATTCGCTCAAGCTCGACACAGATTGTCGCGCACGTATGCAACAGTGCATCCACGGCGGCCGCTACCTCTGGTCGGTCCAGACAAAGTGGATGGACCCGGTCCGTGAAGTCGCCTTGTCCGCCTTTCGCCACACGCAGGCCGAATGGTTTCAACAGGCCCCGCACCGTGTTTTCCAGGCCCAGCCATGTCTGCACGAGTTTCGCCCGCGCCTTCAACCGGAATACACCCAGGCCATCGCGGGCGAGCTGACGCCAAACAGGCGCTGGAAATGTTGGCATCGACAAATCCCACAGCCGCCTTAATTTCCAGTCAGTCCAAGGCCGTCCCCATATTTCCGAGCATCGTGAAAGCCGGTCTGGATTTCGGCGCGGCTTATGGCGAAGGCCTCCTCCAGCGCGGAAACACGATGGAGGGCTACTACAGCTCGTTTACCGGGTCCTGGGGACTCCAGATCGGCGGGCAATCTTACGGCTATGCGGTCTTTTTGATGAACGACGGGGCGGTTGAGTATATCCGCGAATCGAAGGGATGGGACATCGGCGTCGGTCCGACCGTGGTCTTCATGAATGAAGGCGCCGCCAAGAGTTTGTCGACCAGCTCCCTGCAAGTGGATGCCTATGCCGTCATTTTCGATCAATGGGGTCTGATGATCGGCATCAGCATCGAAGGGACGAAAATTTCCGAAATCCAGCGTTGAAAACGCCGGCATGCGTCACAGCGCAGCGTGACACGCCATGCCCTCTCCCCCGAGGAGCGGTTCCGGCAAGTCCGGAACACCCCGGAACCCGGCAGCTCAACTCCCCTGAGTTGTCGGGTTCCGGGTCTCTTTCCGGGTCGTCATCCTCCTTCGGCAACGGCAAGGCCCGTATGAAGTTGGCCAGATTGTAGGCCAAGGCATGAAGCTGGAGCCGGACCGCATTGTGGTGAACCCGGCAGCGCGACAGTCACGTCCATTTGATCGCCGTCTTGCCCTCCATGATCCACTGGTCCGCCGTGCCGTGCCGGTTGTAGAACGCCACGACGCGCTCGTCGGGACGCCTCACCAGCACGATGTTCGTCTGTCGCAGCGAGTGACGCAGGGCGTTGGCGTCATAGCCCTCGTCGGCGGATGAGGTAACCAACGTCGTCGATCTTTCCCAGGAACTCCGGCGCGGCTCTCGGCGCTATGCGCCCCGCCTTTGTCTGGCTGCGGCACCTGTTCGCCGACGGCGCCTATGGCGGCCACAAGCTCGCAACGGCACTCGGCCGCTTGGGCCGCTGGACCGTCGAGGTCGTCAAGCGCACCGATGCTCCGAAAGGTTTCTAGGTGCTGCCGTGACGCTGGGTGGTCGAGCGCACTCTGGCGCGGCTCAACCGCTATCGAGGTGCATCTCCAGGCCGGTCCGCTTGTGCCGCGCGGGCACCCGACAGGGTGAGGGGTCGCGCTCTGGGTCTTCCTAGGCCGGCGGCAGCCGGAGATCCTCCCCGCACAGCACGTTTGCGAGTCGCGAAGGCAACAAGATGAAGGTCGATCCGATCGGCCCCGACATCGACCCGGGCGAGCAGGGCGAGGGGGATCGTCCAGGTCAGGGACCTGGGGCAGCTCGGGCCAGGTTTCGGCAAGCTCGGTGGCCTGCTCTACCAGCCATTTCCGGTCGGCCGAGCGGTCGAAGCAACCCTGGAGAGTATCGAGGACCTGGCCGCCCTCGGCGAGGAAGAGCCGCTGGTGATTGACCGCGATCCGCTCGATATCGGCCGCCTCCCCCGACATGACCCTCGCCTTTATAGCCGCTGGCCGAACGACCTCATCCCTAGGTCCGGGAAGTCCAGGGAGAAGTCTCCTCTGGTCAGCGGGGGCGGGTGTGACCTTTTGCCGGAATTAGGTTCATGGAGTTAACCCCGTTCATGCTGGAGGCACAGGAACCGGAGGTCTAACTCTTTCTTATCTTACGTAGAGCTTGTTGAGAGGCTCATCCTGTACACGGGGTTGGCGCACATCGAGTCACAGACGAGCGTTGCACACCAAGAGCCTACTCGCCGCCTACGTCGACTATTACAACGGCCCCAAACGCACTTGTCTCTAAGCAAAGACACACGACTCACCAGAGACACACAACGAAATGGTCAGATCCAATTCGTCCCGTGCCTCGGCGGTCTGCACCGTTGCTTGGTACGGATCTAATTCTCGAAAGGGACAGGTTCAGGTCGACCGCAAGATAGTCGCCAAGATGCTGGCATCTTCGGCTCCGGCGGGCTACCGGAAGACCGGTCCGCTGACCGCTGAAGCTCTGGCCCGGACGCCTCCGCCCGCGGGAATACCCGCGGGCACACATTTCGGTCTAGCGCCAGATCGGCTCGCCGAGGTCGATATCATCCTTATCGGTGAGCGCGCCGGCTCCCGCGCCGACCGCGCCGCCGATCAGCGCCCCCTCGACCGGGGCTCCGACCAGAGCGCCGCCGACGAGACCAGCCCCGGCGCCGATTCCACCGCCACTGAGGGCGCGATCCGATGTGCTGCTGCCACACGCGCCCAAGATGAGAAGCGAAAGGGTTAAGGCAGTTAGGGTAATTCGCTTCATGGTCTGTACTCCTAAATTGCGATCTGCGGGGCGAAATCCGCCGTCGCTATCGGCTGAGAAACCTCTTTTACTCCGTATTTCCGAATCTAATGAGAATAACTGACTGACGTTAGGATCGGAAACTACTCAGATTGGGCTGACTTTGTATATCTGACCCGGCACGTTGTTGTGTTGGATTGAAAGCGGCGCGTACCCCATTGTGATGCGAGCGTTGTGGGCTGGATCCGGTTTGACCGTCGGTATCGGCGGCCGCGAGCCAGCCAGGGGTGCCCCGTCGCTCTTGCGCTCGAACCTGAACAATGGCCTACGGCGTCTCTGGCGGTGATACAAGCAACCATCAATAGAATAAGTTGATG
>DATIPL010000109.1:0-3587 GCA_035471965.1 Gammaproteobacteria bacterium | reverse complement strand
GGGAGGCCATTCGTGAAAACCGGATCCAGGCGATATTTCAAGCCCTGATGAGGGTATCCGACAGGAGCTCGAAGCTGTCCTTCACCGAGTTGTTCCATATCAGCTCGCGATTTATTGCCCACAACGGTCAAACTATAACGGCCGACTCCGTACTCAATTCAAACAGGGACGAAAATCTTGCGCGCCTCATCGATCGTTGGAAAATCAGGGAATGCATCAGCCGTTTGGTGAGCGGAAATTATTCTGAAGGGCAGGCTCCGGGATTTTACATCGAATTGAGTGAAGCGTCCTGCACAGACGCCAAACTTGCTGGCTGGATCGGTGAATTGATCAAGCATCACGGTAAAAAGCGCCGCTTCGGCGAGATTTGCCTCAGCCTTGGCGGAAACGTATTCATGCGTCACTTGAAACCCCTCCTTGCCCTTCTGGCCCATTTGAATAAGCAGCATGGATTTCATTTTGCATTGAACAGCGTTGAGGACGCAGAGCTCTGCAACGTCTGTTTCAGCCAATTCCCGTTCAATCTGCTCATCGTGACCCACGCTGTCCTCAAGCGTCTAACGGACGATAAATCTGGCGCAGGGGGATGGGCGAAAATGCACGAGTCGGCGAATAATCGCGGCGCGTTGACCGTCGCCTCCGGAATCGAGGACACAGACGCACTTGCTTTTGCCATTTCTGCAGGTGTTGATTTTGTTCAGGGCGACTTCATCGCACCGGAGCAAGAAGAGCTAGAGGCCGTGGTCGGCGTGGAGTCGGTGCAAATCGGCTCCTGAGCACTGGATTGAGAAGATCCGAAACTTTTCGCTTTTGCTGAAGCTCTAATTTCTCGCTCACTGATTTCGGGCGAAGCTGCCTCGGCCCAACCCCTTCAGCGCGTCATTCATATGCATTGCGTCAGTGGAATTATAGCGGCAGTCCTGCTGGCGCTCTGTGCGGGCTGTCAGACCCCGCAGGCACCCGGCAAGGCGCGACTGCCGGTCGCGCAGTGGACGGCTGAGGACAGAACCCCCGGCGTCTCCGTCCGTAGCTTCTACGTCGTCAGTAACGGCTGGCATACGGGCATTGTGCTGGGTCGTTCCGATTTGGCCGACAGTGTCATCTTCGAGATCCACGACTTTCCAATGGCTGAGTATTTCGAGTTCAGCTGGGGCGACGCCAGATACTTCCCCTCCCCGGACAAAGGGCTGGGCGTGGCCATGAGCGCGCTATTTGCCCCGACACCAGCGGTGATTCATGTGGCCGGCCTGCCGGCTCACCCGCGCGAAGTCTTTCCAGGCGCCGAAACCGTCGAGCTTCAGGTGACGCCGGAAGGATTTCAGAATCTGGTGACGTATCTCGACGATACATTCAAACGTGACGCCGCCGCATCGAGCATTCCGGGACTTTACCCTTTCAGCCGCTTCTACCCGGCGAAAGGTCGTTTCCACATGTTCAATACCTGCAACACGTGGACTGCCCGTGGACTCGCCGCTGCCGGCATCCGTGTCACCGTCTCCGGGACCCTACAGGCGGAAGAGCTGATGACACAATTGCGCTGACTGAAGGAAGCGCGAATAAGACGCCTGCGGAAAAGAGGTTGAGCCGGCGTCAGCGCGATGCATTCTTGGTGCAATATGTGCGAATTGCCTAAGTTCAAGTCAATGCTCGACTTTGGTCGCTGAGCAACTGATTTTCTGTCACTAATCGCTCGATGCTTCAGATTCTGGCGCTTTTGCCGTTGCCGCTCGAGCAAGCTTTATTGCTGAAGATGGTGGATCGGTATATTGTGAGTCGGATCCCGCGCATCCTAGCCACGAAAGATTCCGCGCCGGGTATGTCCAGCAATTTCACCGCTGCATTCCGGCCACCTGTCCCGAGCGTTACGGGAGGAGGCAGGCGCTATCCAGGATATCTACTCGAACCCACGGCCCGTCCCATTCTCGAAGGCGTTTTGAATCCGCCTCGCGCTGGTATTTCAGCGAATTGGGTGCCGCAGGAGTTCGGGCGGCGCGCCGGACCGATATCGGGTCAGCGGTCCAGCCACCGGCGGTCGTCAGAAAAAGCAAGAGGACCCTGATACCAGGAGGAGGAAACCACGATGACCAACAACGTGAGTCGACGAAGAATACTCGGCGCGGGCGCTGTTGCGGCGACCGCAGGCGTGGCCGCGCCAGCTGTGCTGAAGGCGGCAGAAAAAAGAAGTTACCGGTGGCGTATGGCCACCTCTTATCCCGCGGGATTGCCGGTCTACCAGGTCGGCCCGGGAGGTGCGGAGGATTTTGCCCAGCGGGTTCGGGACATGTCCGATGGACGTCTAGATATCAAGGTGTTCTCGTCCGGCGAAATCATGCCGGCATTCGAGGTGTTCGATAACACCTCTGCCGGCAATATTCAGCTTCACTATTCGAACTCCTACTACTGGTCCGGAAAGACCTTCGCCGCGCAGTACTTCACCACCGTTCCATTCGGTATGAGCTATCAGGGCCACACCGCCTGGCTCACGCAGGGCGGCGGCATTGAGCTCTGGCACGAGGTCTACGAGCCATTCGACATGGTTGCCTTTCCCACCGGCTCAACGGGCACTCAGATGGGCGGATGGTTCAAAAAACCCTTTAAGACAGTTGCCGATCTAAAGGGACTCAACTTTCGAATTCCAGGGCTGGCCGGAAAAATTTACAGTCAGATCGGAGTCAACGTTCGACTGCTCCCCGGCGGCGAGATCTTTCCGGCGCTCGAGCGTGGCGTTATTGATGCTGCCGAGTGGGTCGGACCGTACCAGGACCAGCGCTTGGGATTACACGACGCGGCCAAGTACTACTACGCCGTTGACTGGCACGAGCCGGCCACCACTACCGAGGTTGCCATCAACAAGAAGGCCTGGGAGGAGTTGCCCAAAGACCTTCAAGCCGTGGTCAAGAATGCCGCGCTTACCTGCCACCTCATGGCCCATATGCATTCCGAGGCGAAGAACGCCGAAGCGTTAAAGGATTTGGTGGACAACCAAGGAGTGAAGATCGAGAAAGTGCCAGCGGAGGTGCAGCAAGTCCTTTACGCCGCCACCCGCGACTTCATCCGTGACACGGCGGCGAAGGATCCGTTGACCAAGAAAGTCAATAACAGCTATTGGAAATTCAAGAAGAACCACGACGCATGGCAGAACGCGAGCGAGACTCCGTTTCAGACCATCGCCCGGGACATTGCAAACGAGGACGAACTCATCGTTTAGGCTGCGTTCCCGATCGTCCGTGATCATGCCCCCGCGCGCTATGGCGCGCGGCGGGTATGCTCGGCCCGCGCCTTCAAACATGACGCTGAGCGCGGCGGACTTCTGGCAAGCAAGTGAGTTAACTCGTCCCCGATGATGGTAGAGCTCCTTAAAGAACTGCAGCGCCGACTGGAGTGGTTTGTCGACGTGTTCGGCCAAATAGGCGGCTGGGTCCTGTTCGCCACCGTGGCGCTGGTCTTCATCAACGCGTTCAACCGCTACGCATTTTCTTTCAGCCCGGTTTGGACCCAGGAACTCGAATGGCACCTGCTCGCGGGCCAGGGCGCGCTCGGCATCGCTTACGCCTGGCTTCATCGGGACCACATTGCTGTAGATGTAT
>DATIPL010000108.1:0-12851 GCA_035471965.1 Gammaproteobacteria bacterium | reverse complement strand
TGGATCTGGACCCGTCCCAGGTGGACGTCAACGTTCATCCCGCCAAAAGCGAGGTACGCTTTCGCGAAAGTCGCCTGGTGCACGACTTTCTCTGGCGCGGGCTTTCCCGGGCGCTGGATGGAGCGCTCGAGCTGCCGCCGGGCGGCCGCGCGACGCCCCTGGCCACCGGCTGCTCCACCGGTGAGACAAGCGGCGCCGACGCGGACTCGCCAAAGTCTTCCGGCGGGCCCAGGGATATCGCGGACGGCGAGGCGGCCTACGCGCCTCGGAACAGCTCCAGAGCCCGGTCGTCGTGGAGCGTGGCGTCGTCGGCCGAGACTCCGGCGCTGATTGCACAGCGCTACGCCGTCAGCGTCTCCGGCGACGGCCTGACCCTCGTCGACCTCGCGCAAACGCGTCGCGTCCTGATCCTCCGTCAGCTGGAGGCGGCGTCCGGGCGAGCGGGCGGCATTTCCCGTCCGCTGCTGCTGCCCTGGACCCTGAGCGTCGACGTGGCGCTGGCTGACCGCCTGGAATCGAGGCTCGACGCCGTTTCGCGAGCGGGCTTCGACCTGCGCCGAAACGCGCCGGCGTCGATCACCCTTCGCGCCGTGCCGGCGTGCCTCGCCCACGTGCCGGCGCCGGCGCTGACGGATGCGATTCTGCGCTGGGTCGAGGCGAAACCGCCCGCCGGGGTGGAGGCGCTGGCGGGCGCGCTGGCGCGCGTCGGAGGCGAGCAGCTGCAGGATCTGGCCGAGGATCCGCAGCAGGTCTCGGCGCTTCTCCGCTTTGTCGAAGCATACCCCGACCCCGGCGGCGCGGGACTGGTCACGCGCCTGGATGCGGACACCATCGCCGAGCTGATGAAGCGGTGACGCGACCGGCCGTCGCTGTTGCGCCAGAGGACCGAGCGGCGTGAGTCGGGAAAAGGCCGGACCGCCGCTGCTTTTTCTCATGGGCCCCACGGCGGTGGGAAAAACCGACGTTGCCGTGGAGCTGGTGGCGAGTCTTCCGCTGGAGATCATCAGCGTCGATTCGGCCATGGTGTATCGGGGCATGAACATCGGCACGGGAAAACCCGCCCCCGAGGTGCTTGCCCGCGCGCCGCACCGTCTCATCGACATTCGCGAGCCCGGGCAGACCTACTCTGCGGCGCAGTTCGTCAAGGACGCGACGCACGCCATCAGCGAGATACGAGAGGCCGGGCGAGTGCCCCTGCTGGTGGGTGGCACCGGCCTCTACTTTCGTACCTTGCGTCGCGGCCTTTCGCCGCTGCCGGCGGCGGATCCACCGATCCGCGCCGCGCTGGAGGCGGAGGCTGATCGTCTCGGGCTGCGCGCGCTGCACGCGAGGCTTGCCGAAGTCGATCCCGAGTCCGCCGGGCGCATTCACCCCAACGACCCGCAGCGCATCCAGCGGGCGCTGGAAGTGTATGCACTCACCGGCAGGCCGATGAGCGCGCTGCTCGACGCTGGACGCGGGCACGCGCAGCGCTTCGAAGTCGACGCCGTCAGTCTCGAACCCGCCGAGCGCGGCTGGCTGCATGCGCGCATCGCGGCGCGCTTCGAGGACATGCTCGAGAGAGGACTGGTGGAAGAGGTGGCGGCCCTGAAGCAAAGCGGGCGCTTGAAGCCGGGCATGCCGGCGCTTCGCGCCGTCGGTTACCGGCAGGTGTGGCGTTATCTTCGAGGGGACTGTGATCTGGACGAGCTCAAAGCCGGCGCCACCGCGGCCACGCGGCAGCTCGCCCGGCGGCAGCTCACCTGGCTCAGGAAAGAGGCCGGCGTCACCCGCTTCGACTGCAGTGCGCCGTCGGCAGCGGGTCGGGTGACGACGTATTTCGCCCGTCACTTTGCCGGGGCATGAAGGATTCGAGCCGCAAGAGTTGTTTCCACCCCTCTAAGTGGCTTAGGGTTTGGTTTATACTGCGTCTATGTCCGCCCGGCAGGCGCCGGAGGAACCTCGGCTCTCCAGCGTTGTCCTTCAACTTGGCGTTGAAGCCCCTGGTCCCGGGAGACCCCCGAAGGCCGCCGCATCGAGTGCCCGAAAGCAGGGAGAATCGGGAAAAACAAGAACTTAGAAAGGAGAACAACGATGAGCAAGGGGCAGTCCTTACAGGATCCGTTCCTCAACACCTTGCGCAAGGAACGGATCCCGGTGTCCATATTTCTCGTTAACGGTATCAAGCTACAGGGACAGATCGAATCGTTTGACCAGTTTGTCGTACTGCTGCGCAACTCCGTCAGCCAGATGGTGTACAAGCACGCCATCTCCACGGTGGTTCCGTCGAGAAACGTCAAGTTGCCGCGGCCCGATGATGGCGGGCAGGACGCCGAGGAGCGCTGATCTGCTGACGCCGGCGCCGGAGATCGAGGTTGCTTGATCGGCCGCAAAGCGGCGAGCGGGCCGTACTCGTCCACATCCAGTTTCCCGGTTCCGATACTGCCGAGGACGTGGCTGAGCTCACGGAGCTGGCCGTTTCCGCGGGGGCGACGCCGGTCGACCTGCTGACCACTTCCAGGCGCGCCCCGGACGCCCGATATTACATCGGCAGCGGCAAGGCAAACGCGCTCTGCGAGGCCATCGCCGCCAGCGACGCGGAGGTGGTCATCTTCAATCATCCGCTCGCTCCGGCCCAGGAGCGCAACCTGGAGCGGCTGACGCAGCGCCGCGTATTGGATCGAATCAGCCTGATCCTGGACATTTTCGCCCAGCGGGCGAGCACCTTCGAAGGCAAGCTTCAGGTGGAGCTTGCGCAGCTCAGGCATCTCTCGACCCGGCTCATACGCGGATGGAGCCACCTGGAGCGGCAAAAAGGCGGCATCGGCTTGCGCGGTCCCGGCGAGAAGCAGCTGGAAACCGACCGCCGGCTGATCAACGTGCGAATCCGGCAGATCGAGAGAAGGCTGGAGAAAGTACGCACCCGCCGGGAGCTGAGCCGTCGGGCGCGCAAGCGCGCCGGCGCGCCGGTGGTCTCCCTGGTGGGTTACACCAACGCCGGCAAGTCCTCGCTGTTCAACGCGCTGACCGGCGCCGCGGCGCACGCCAGGAACCGCCTGTTCGAAACCCTGGACCCGACGCTGAGGAGACTGGAGATCCCGTCCGCCGGCGAAGTGGTGCTGGCGGACACCGTGGGATTCATCAAGCACCTGCCCCACGAACTGGTGGCGGCCTTCCGGGCGACGCTGGAGGAAACCTACAGCGCAGAGCTGTTGCTGCATGTCATCGATGCCAGCGCCGGCGACCGGGAGAGCAAGCGCGATCAGGTCAACGAGGTGCTGGCGGAAATCGGCGCGGAGCGGGTGCCGCAGATCGAAGTCTTCAACAAGTGTGATCTGTTGTTGAACGGCAGTCCGGGAGAGGACCCTCCCCATGGCGGAGGCAACGGACTCGACGGGGGCACGGCGCGACCGTGCCGGGTGCAGGTTTCCGCCCGCACCGGCGCCGGCATCGAAACGCTGAAGCAGGCCATCGACACGCATTTTGCGACTGGTCTGCTGCGCCGCCGGGTCAGGGTGCCGGCGAGCGCATCCAGGCTGCGCGCCCTGCTGTTCGAATCCGGGAGGGTGTTGAGCGAGCGCGTCGGTGAGAACGGAGACGCGCTGATGGAAATCGTGATCAAGCCCGCGTCCTTGAGCCGGTTGTGCCGCAGCGAAGGGCTCGAGGATTTTCTCCTGGACGGGCCCGCCTGACGGCCCGGGCCGTCGTGTTGCGGCGCACACTCAGCCCACATAAGATCCCGGGTTCGTTCTCGTACCAGACACCCAGAAGCTCAAGACTCACCCATTCTTTAATTATTCGGTCGGCGGCGGTGGACGCCCCCGGCCGAAGGCGCAACGCCAGGAGTTCAGTAGATGGCTTGGAATCAGCCCGGAGGCAACGGCAAGGATCCCTGGGGCAACCGGGGAAGCCAGGGGCCGCCGGACCTCGACGAGGTGCTCAAGAAGCTTCAGTCGAAGCTCGGCCGCATGTTCGGCGGCCGCCGCGGCGGCATGCCGGGGGGCGGCGGTTTCCGCTTCGGCGCCGGCGGCGCCATCGGTTTCGGCGCCATTCTCATCGGCGCGCTGGTGATCTGGGGGCTCTCCGGTATCTATATCGTCGATCCTCCGGAGCAGGGCGTGGTGCTGCGCTTCGGCGAGCACGTGCGCACGGTGGGGCCGGGTCCGCACTGGCGGCCCCGCTTCATCGAGGACGTGATCACGGTCAACGTGCAGACCATTCGCAACCAGGACATCGGATTCAGGCGGCAGGCGGCGAGCGTCTCGTCGGTGCCTCACGAGGCGCTGATGCTGACCGAGGACGAGAACATCGTCGACCTGCAGTTCAACGTCCAGTACCGGGTCAAGGACCCGGCCGACTTCGTGCTCGAGGTGGTGGACCCCGAGATCACGCTGAAGCAGGCGACGGAGAGCGCGGTGCGCGAGATCGTCGGCCGCAGCACCATGGACTTCGTGATTACGGAGGGCCGCAGCGAGGTCGCGGCCGAGGCCGGGGAGCTGATCCAGCAGATCCTCGACCGCTACGGCACCGGGCTCCAGCTCACCAGCGTCAACATGCAGGACGCGCAGCCGCCGGACCCGGTCCAGGAGGCGTTCCTCGACGCCATCCGCGCGCGCGAGGACCAGGAGCGGATCATCAACGAGGCCAACGCCTACAAGGCGGACATCGTGCCCAAGGCCCGCGGCGAGGGTGCGGCGATACTCCAGCGTGCCGAGGCCTACCGCCAGCGCATCATCGCCGAGGCCGAGGGTGAGACGGACCGCTTTCTCAAGGTGCTGGCAGAGTATCGCCAGGCGCCGGCGGTGACCCGGGAGCGGCTCTACATCGAGTCGATGGAGTCGGTGCTGGTGAATTCCAGCAAGGTGATGGTGGACGTGCAGGGCGGCAACAGCCTCATTTATTTGCCCATCGACCGGCTGCTCGGGTCGCGAATGACGAATCTTGACGACGGCGAAGGTCTGGTTCCACGCGACCGCAGCGTGCCGCAGACCAGCCGGGATGACGCCGAACGCACGCGCAGCGGACTGCGCGAGAGGAATCGCTGATGAACAGAGCTTATATCGTTGGTCTCATTGTTCTGCTCGTGATCGGCGCGCTGTCGGTGTTCACCGTGGACGAACGCGAGGTGGCGCTCAAGCTGCGTCTGGGACGCATCGAGCAGGTGGGCTACGAGCCGGGGCTGCACTTCAAGTGGCCGCTGGTGGAAAACGTGCTCAAGTTCGACGCGCGCATCCAGAATCTGGACGCGGATCCCCAGCTTTATCTCACCGTCGAGAAGAAGAACGTCATCGTCGACTCCTTCGTCAAGTGGCGGATCAGCGAGGTGGAGCGGTTTTATACGTCCACCGGCGGCAGCGTGTTGCGCGCCAACGAGCGACTCTCGGCGGTGGTGGTCAAGCAGCTCAGGGACGCCTTCGGCTCGCGCACCATCCAGCAGGTGGTCTCCGGCGAGCGCGCCGAGATCATGGATCAGCTGGTGCTGGCATTGAAGCGTCAGGCGGACGAGCTGGGCGTGACCATCATCGACGCGCGGATGAAGCGGGTCGATCTGCCGGAGCGGGTGAGCCAGTCGGTGTTCGACCGCATGTCGGCGGAACGCAAAGAGGTGGCGAAACGATTCCGCTCCGAGGGCGAGGAACGCGGCAGGCGTATCCGCGCAGAAGCCGACAAACAGCGAGAGGTCATTCTCGCGGAGGCGGAGCGTGACGCGCAGAAAATCCGTGGCGACGGGGACGCCCGCGCGACGGAGATCTTCGCCAACGCCTTCAGCCAGGATGCGGAATTCTATTCACTCTATCGCAGCCTCAACTCGTACAAGAACACCTTTAATAATGCGTCGGATGTTCTGCTGTTGGAGCCGAACACGCAGTTCTTCCGTTACTTCAAGGACGCCCAGGGCAAGCGCTGACGGTCTGCCGGGCGGCAAGAACAGGGGTGCCCGGGTCACCCCTTTTTTGTGGGGCAGAACGCGTTGCCCTGTCCAGACGAGTGCGGAGAGGCCCGAGAATGACTTTTCAGGATCTACTGACGGCGGTCGCTTTGCTGCTCATCATCGAGGGCGTGATTCCTTTCTTGAATCCGCCGGGATTGCGAAAAGCGCTGCTCACGGTTTCACAGCTGAGCGACGGCGTGCTCCGGTTCGGGGGGCTCACCTGCATGGTGCTCGGCTGTCTGCTTCTTTACGCTGTTCGATAGCGCGCCTTTGGGAGCGCCGCCGATGACTGAGCACTCAATCGATCGTCGCGGTTTCGGCGCCGAGCGCTGGCTGCTTCCGGCGGGAATCGAGGAGACCCTGCCGGCGGAGGCGGAAGCGATAGAACGCCTTCGGCGCGAGCTGCTGGATCTGTTTTCGAGCTGGGGCTACCTGCTGGTGATCCCGCCGTTCATCGAATATCTCGAATCCCTGCTGACGGGCACCGGCAAGGATCTCGAGCTCAAAACCTTCAAGCTCACGGACCAGCTGACCGGCAGGCTGATGGGCGTCCGCGCCGATATGACCCCGCAGGTGGCGCGGATCGAAGCGCGACATCTCAGAAGCGAGCAGCCGGTGAGACTCTGCTACCTGGGCACGGTGCTGTACGCGCTGCCGGACGGCGTGACGCGCTCGCGCAGCCCGATCCAGCTCGGAGCCGAGCTCTACGGTCACGGCGGGGTCGAAAGCGACTGCGAGATCCTCTGCCTGATGCTGGAGACGCTCCGCCGGGCCGGCGTCGGCGACGTGCACCTGGATCTCGGACACGTGGGCATCTTTCGCGGGCTCGCTCGGCAGGCGGATCTGAATCAGGATGAAGAGGCGGTGCTGTACGACGCGCTGCAGCGCAAGGCGGTAACCGAAATCGACGCGCTGCTCGATCCGCTGAAGCAACCCGCCAGCGGAATGATCCGCGATCTCGCCGGCCTCAACGGTGGCGAGGAAATTCTCCCCCTGGCCGCCGAGCGCCTGGACAAGGCGAGCCCCGAAGTGCGCGCGGCGCTGGACTCGCTGCGCGCGCTGGCTGAAGCGCTGCGCGCGCGCTCGTCCGAGGTGCCGGTGCACTTCGACCTGGCCGAGCTCAGAGGTTATCGCTACCACACCGGAGTGGTGTTCGCGGCATTCGTTCCCGGCAGCGGGCAGGAGGTCGCCCGCGGCGGGCGTTACGACAACATCGGCCGCGACTTCGGCCGCGCGCGGCCGGCGACCGGATTCAGCGCCGACTTGAAGGCGCTGATGCGCGTTCGCGCGCCGGAGGACGAAAGCCGCCCTCAGCAGGGTATTCTCGCTCCCTGGTCGGCGGCGCCGGAGCTGCAGGCACTGGTGCGCAGGCTTCGGGACGCGGGCGAGCGGGTCATCTACGCGCTGCCGGGGCGGGATGTCGACGCCCGCAGCCTCGGCTGTACGCGGAAAATCATCGAACGCAACGGCCGCTTTCAGGTGACGGAAGCGGACGCGCGGAGGCCGAAGGACTGAGCACATGAGTCGATCCGTGGTCATCGTCGGAACCCAGTGGGGTGACGAGGGCAAAGGCAAGGTGGTGGATCTGCTCACCGACCGCGCCGGCGCGGTGGTCAGATTCCAGGGCGGCCACAATGCGGGCCACACCCTGGTCATCGGCAAGCGCAAGACCGTGCTGCACCTGGTGCCGTCGGGCGCGATGCGCGAGGACGTCGCCTGCATCATCGGCAACGGCGTGGTGCTGTCGCCGTCGGCATTACTGGAGGAAATCGCCCAGCTGGAGTCCGAGGGCATCAGGCTCGAGCATCGGCTTTTCATCAGCGACGCCTGTCCGCTGATCCTTCCCTACCATGTGGCGCTGGACAGGGCGCGGGAACGAAAGAGCGGCAGAAACGCCATCGGAACCACCGGGCGCGGCATCGGTCCCGCGTACGAGGACAAGGTCGGGCGCCGCGCAGTTCGCGCCGGCGATCTGCTGAACGAAGGCGAGCTTCGCGCGCGAGTCGAAACCGCGCTCGACTTGCACAACTTCGTGCTCGAAAACTATTACGGCAGCGATCCCGTCGACGGGGAAGCCGTCATCGACGGCGCGCTCGAAGCCGCGGCGCGGATCGGTCCGATGGTGGACGACGTTCCCAGGAGACTGCACGCGCTCAGGGAGCAGGGTGTGCCGCTGCTGTTCGAGGGCGCGCAGGGCGCGCTGCTGGACATCGATCAGGGCACCTACCCTTTCGTGACCTCGTCCAACACCACCGCCGGCGGCGCCTGCACCGGCAGCGGCGTCGCGCCGCGCGACATCGACTATGTGCTGGGGATCGCCAAGGCGTACGCCACCCGGGTCGGCGCCGGACCGTTTCCCACCGAGCTCAACGACGGCATCGGAGATCATCTCGCCAGCGAGGGCAACGAGTTCGGCGCCACCACCGGACGTCCGCGCCGCTGCGGCTGGCTGGACGCGGTGGCGCTCAAGCGCGCCGTCCGGCTGAACGGCGTCAGCGGCCTTTGCGTGACCAAGCTCGATGTCCTGGACAAGGTGGAAAAGATCAAGATCTGCACCGCTTACCGTCTCGACGGTGCGCTCATCGGCGCGCCCCCGAGCGGTGCGGCCACGCTGGCGCGATGCGAGCCCGTGTATGAGGAGCTGCCGGGCTGGATGAGCACCACGGTCGGCGTGCGCAGGCTCGATGACCTGCCGCCGAAAGCACGGGAATACCTCGAGCGGGTGGAAACCGAGATCCAGACCCCGATACACATGATCTCCACCGGGGCCGAGCGGGACGATGTCGTCGTGCTGCGTCACCCCTTCGACTGCTGAATGTCCCTAACATCGGGAGAGCGCGCCATGGAAAAAGTGCGGCTGGGTGGAACCGGGCTGAAAGTGTCGCGGGCCTGTCTCGGCACCATGACATTCGGACTCCAGTGCGACGAAAAGACCGCCTTCGAGATCCTCGACCGCGCCGCCTCCGGCGGGGTCGACTTCATCGATACCGCCGACGGATATCCGCTGGGCGGCGACCTCGACACCGTGGGCGCGACGGAATCGATCATCGGCAAGTGGCTCAAGGGCCGGCGTCACCAGTTCGTGCTGGCGACCAAGTGCTTCACCCGCATGGGCCCCGAGCCGTGGAACAAAGGGCTCTCGCGAAAGCACGTGCTCGACGCCATCGACGCATCTCTGGCCCGTCTCGGCACCGACTACGTGGATCTCTACCAGCTCCACCACCCCGATCCCGACACGCCCATGGAAGAGACGCTTGCCGCGCTCGACCACCTGGTGCGCTGCGGAAAAGTGCGCTACATCGGTATTTCCAATCATCCCGCGTGGCAGGTGGCGCTGGCGCTCGGAAAAAGCGAGGCAAACGATTGGGCCCGCTTCGTCAGCGTCCAGCCGCGCTACAACCTCCTTTTCCGGGAGATGGAACGGGAGCTGTTTCCGCTCTGCGCGGAAGAAGGTTTGGGCGTCATTCCCTACAACCCGCTTGCCGGCGGCTTGCTCACCGGCAAGCACGATCCGTCCGCTCCGCCCGGCGAAGGCACTCGTTTCGCCGAAGGCAAGGCGGGGCAGAACTATCGCCAGCGCTACTGGCGGGACCGCGAGTTCGCCACCGTGGAACGGCTGCGGGGTATCGCCCATCAGGCGGAAATGAGCCTCACGCGCATGGCCGTCGCCTGGGTGCTCGCTAACCCGGTAGTGAGCGCACCGATCATCGGCGCCAGCCGTCCCGATCAGCTGGACGAGACCCTGGCGGCGTTTGAAACACCGCTGGCCGACGACGTCAAAGCGGAGCTGGACGAGATCACCGCGGAGTATCGACTGGGGGATGCGCCGCGGTGAATGGAGGAGAGTAGAGAGTAGATCGACTCCGTAGGGCGCAATAGCGAAGCGCATCGCCCCCGTCAAACCGAACGAGGATCCCGTAGGGCGCAATAGCGAAGCGTATTGCGCCGTCAAACTCGACGAAGCTCCCCCCGACAGCGGACCGGCCCTTGGCCGTTTACGGGTCGCCGGTACTGGGCACGTCCGGCACCCAGAAGTAGCCGTCCTGATCCCGAATCACGCATTCGCGCAGTCCGTGCGGTTTGTCTTTCGTCGTTTCCACAACGGTAAACCCGAGACGCCGCGCCGCGGACTCCGCCGCGTCCGGATCCCGTCCGTGCAGCCTCAGCTCCACGCCCACGCCTTTGGGCGCGTCGCCGCTGATGACGGGATAAAGCGGATGCGCGTCGTAGGTGTGATACGCGTGCAGCATCCATTCCGCGGATTCGAATCGCAGCACGGCGATATCCGCATCGTGATAGACGACACCCGCGCCGAGCACTTCGGTCTGAAACGACAGCGCGTCTTCGATGCTGCGAACGAGCAGATTGACGCCGAAGCCGGTCAGGCTTCGACCGTATTCCGGAGCCGGCATCCAGGGATCGCCGAGGCGGCGCTTGGTCATCGAACGATTCGAGATTGAACTGGCCAGTTCGAGAAGGCGCCTATACTATCACGCACGTCAATGGGCCGGCCGAAAGCAAGCGCTCGTTGCGCAACTCGATCGCGGCGTGTGCGGCGGGTAAGACCGGGCATGAGACTCGAGGAAACGATCAGGCTGGATCAAATTCGGGATGGTGCCGAGGAGAGGATTTGAACCTGCGAAGTGCAACCAAGCGCCAGACAGATGGGACAAATCATGCTGTTTCCTTGCCATTCGGTCAGGGAATCGCATTGACGCGTTAACCGACCAGCGACGCCGTTGGTGGTGGTGCACTAGAAATCTGAATCCGTCAGAGTGTATGAGTAGATGTATGAGGCTTTACGATCCCGTGAATAAATGTCCCAAGCGACCGCGCAGATCTGATTGCGATTGACATCGAACGTGTTCAGAAATCCGGCCTCATCCGCGCTGGTTTCCGGACTGACCTTCGAGAGCGCAGCGTCTTCGACCAAAAACGAGATCTCGAGCGTCCGGTCATAGCCCCAAAAGCGGACACCATGCCTGGTCTCGTCGTAGCTGCGACTTGGATTGGGGAAATTGTTCGGCCCGGTTTCCGCATTTCTCCTGCCGGCCTTGAACATGGGGTGTCGCTCCTGAGAATGATGACTGCTCTTCGTTGATTGGGTAATCGATTACGAACGGCTAACAATTGGAAGAAGTGGCCCCCCGGCCAGGCCGATATCGTCCTTCAATCGAATCAGTGGGCGAATCGATTCGAATACCGTTTTCCTGTTGGAGAGTATTAAGGTTCAAATAGATTCAAAGAAAAATTGCAATTCGATCCGAGGTCAAAAAGCAAAGACCGCAGGCTATTCACCCGCGGCCAATTATCAAAGTCTCTAAAGTGACTGGGGGCGTCGCCGTCAGGAAGCCTTCGCCGAGTCTTCTAAGATACGTTCTGTGATCAGATTTCTGCACTTGTCGGCGGTGTTGTGATCAGCTTTTTCGCCGTCAGGTGTGGTAGCCCAGGTGCCTTCACGAATGTAGCTTGACTTATTCCAGTCACTGCTCGCTTCATTCAAAGCAGCCAGTCTAGCTGCCAGGCCTGAGGTCCGCATGAAGCGCTCTGCACAGAGCTGAGCCATAACGTCACTCACTGCACTGGTGGCTTTTTGGTTTGAAGTGGCTTCGGCGGTACTGTCGAGCTGGTAGCCGGGAAACCACTGACCTCCGATCGCAAACAGCAGGAATCCCGCGATTGCGGACCCGACCGCCAATCGAACGCCGCGGCTTTTTCCATCTCTCAGCTCAATCGTTTGGTCTCTGAGCTTCATTTCCGCCTCGCGCAGTTTTGATTGGAGTTCTGCGGTTTTGTCATTCGCAGTCTTGTCGTTCATTGAACCGTCCTCTTTGGTGTAGGCGATTATGTATATCAGGGCCGACCCGTCGTCGTCTGTGCGCCAGCGTACATTGGCTGACCGGCAGGGGAGCAATCATCGCCCCCAAGTCACTGATTAGGGGTTACATACGCCTGACGGTCTGGTCGAGGGCATCGCAGGGGAGCGGTCGACGATCCGGGATAACCGGCATTCCAAGGGCGGCTCGCGCGTCGACGGGGGAGATGGAAGCAATCAGAATGGAAACGCGCACTGAAGTGGAAAATCATTCCGGTTCTGGTTCGTTATTACAAGTCACGGCTCGAACCTGCGGTCTGGTTACTCGCGGCCAACGTTCCGCTCGAGCCTGGCGGGCTCACCATTGCCTCGTACCACCTCGATGAGCTCGGGGGTCCTCGAGGAGCTGGCCCGCGAGCGCCTTGAACTGGTCGGGAGAGGACGATGTCCACACCCTGGTCCAGCGCCTCAAGCTGCAGTGGCATGTCGACCCCGCTGAATACGGCCGGGCATCGAAACGGCAAGTGGACGCCGTAAGCCCGCACGCTGCGAGCGACCTGAGAGGCGCGCTCGCGGGTCGGGACGACCACGAACGCCCGCACGGTGCGGGAAGACCGGCGACGAACCCCCATCAAGCGCTGCAGCATCGGGAGCGCGTAAGCCGCAGTCTTGCCGCTGTCCGCTTTCGCGGCTGCCATTACGTCACGACCGTTGAGCATCACGGGAATGGAACGCGCTTGAAGAGGCGTGGGAATATCGTACCCTTGCTCGCGCGCTGCGCGAACCAGCGCGGCCCGAAGACCGAGATCGTCGAAATTCAACGGCGTTCTACTGGTAATGGCCTGGCGGGGGTTACCGGGCCCGGTCCAGGCAGCGTGCGGTTCGATCAGACGAAGAGCCGAGGCGGAAATGCGGCGAATGGGTCGCGTTCAAGATCCGTTGCGTAGCGCGAAACTCTGGCAGCAAGGCCTCACTGCGGTCGCGTTCACAGCGCGAAAGCTCCGGCACGGTCTCTGGAGGCGCGCCGGACACGGTGCGGGAATCGTGGATTTCTTCCTCATAATGGGCCAGGTACCCACGAAAACGGATCAATTCGACCGCTTTCGCGTACCCGGCCCGACAGAA
>DATIPL010000107.1:0-2483 GCA_035471965.1 Gammaproteobacteria bacterium | reverse complement strand
CCCGACGCTCGCGGAGGCAAACAAGTACGCGGCCGGCGAGTGGAAGCGAGCACACGCTCCGGAAAAAGTGCTGCGCTGGCTGGGCCGCTACCACGCCTGGCGGCGCGGCGAGCTGGCCGCGGGTTGAAGCCCCGTCATTCCTCGACACTCGGAATCCGCGCTCGAGCGAAGCCGGGGTGATCCGGGGGCCGACGAGGGAATATAATCGGGCACCGGCGGCCCCCGGGGCCAAGTGAATTCTCAGGATTTCGGCGATTTTCGCAGCGTTTGCGCCGGGAAGGAGAACCAGAATGAAACGCAACGAGCCCAACTGGCTGGGTTTGCCCGGCGGCGGAGAATTGAGCTCGAGTGAAACCCAGGGGGCGGCAGAGGCCTCCGTAACCGGGGCCGACCGCTGGCTCGCGAAGCGCCTCATGGCCACCACCGGCGGTCCGCCTTTCAGCCTGACGCTGTGGAACGGGGAAACGGTCTACAAGCCCCATGTGAGCCCCGTTGCAAACGTCATCTTGCGCGATCGGCGCGCTCTTCTGGGGCTGATCCTTTCACCCCAATTCTATTTCGGCGACGCCTACAGCACGGGGCGAATCGAGGTCGACGGCGACCTGGTCGAATGCCTCAAGGCCGCCTACCGGGCCCTCGAATCCAAGGTGCCGCCCGGCTCGATCAAGCGGGAACTCCGCCACTGGCTGCATCGGCCCCGAGGCACGAGCCTCAGTTCGGCCCGGCGCAACATTCACCATCACTACGACCTGGGCAACGAGTTCTACCGCCTGTGGCTGGACGATCGGTTGGTTTACACCTGCGCCTACTACGACCCGCCACAGGCGAACCTGGAACAGGCCCAGCTGGCGAAGATGCACCACGTGTGCCGCAAGCTGCAGCTCAAGCCCGGACAGCAGGTAGCGGAAGCGGGCTGCGGCTGGGGGACGCTGGCGCTTCACATGGCGCGCCATTACGGCGTGAGGGTGTGGGCCTTCAACATATCCAGTGAGCAGATACGCTACGCGCGGGAGCAGGCGCAGGCGCAGGGGCTGGACGACAGGGTGGATTTCATCGAGGACGACTATCGCAACATCAGCGGTCAATGCGACGCGTTCGTTTCCGTCGGTATGCTCGAGCATGTCGGCCTGGACCACTATGAAAGTCTCGGCGCCGTCATTCGAAGGACGCTCAAGATCGGCGGGCGCGGCCTCATTCACAGTATCGGTCGCAACCGCCCGGAGCCCAATAATCCATGGATCGAAAGGCGAATTTTCCCCGGCAGCCGGCCGCCGAGCCTGTCGGAGATGATGCGCGTGTTCGAGCCCTACAGCTTTTCAATCCTGGACGTGGAAAATCTCAGGCTTCACTATGAGCGGACCTGCGGCGACTGGCTGAAACGCTTCGAGCACGTGTCCGACCAGGTCGAGCAAATGTATGACGCGGCGTTCGTGCGCGCCTGGCGGCTCTATCTCGCCGGTTCCGTCGCCGCGTTCTCCACCGGCAGTCTGCAGCTCTTTCAGGTCGTTTTCGCCCACGCACAGGACAATTCCGTGCCCCTGACGCGGCGTCATGTCTACGCCGACTCGTAACGGCAGAGCACCATCCCTCTCTGCGGACTCGCACGCCGAACGCGGGTCCGCGGGTGCTCTCGACCGATGGCTGTTGAAGCGGATCGTCGCCGCCCTGGGTCATCCGCCAGTGACCTTTGCCCTGTGGGACGGAAGCACCTTGGATCCGAAAGGCGAATCGGTCGGAACCATAACGTTCAAGAATCGCTCGACGCTTTATGCCGTTACCGCATTCCCGGAGATCGGCTTCGGCGACGGCTACAGCCAGGGCCGAATCGATATCAGCGGCGATTTCGTCCAGGTCCTTTATCAGGGCTTTTCCGCCATCGACGCCGGTGGGCCGCATAAGTTCAAGCGAAATCTCGTGGGGCGGCTGCCGCGCTCCCGCCGTAATACCCGCAACGCATCTCGTAAGCACATTCACGAGCACTACGATTTGGGCAACGACTTCTACCGGCTCTGGCTGGATGAGGACATGGTGTACACCTGTGCCTATTACGAAACGCCGGCAGCGACGCTCGAGACTGCGCAGGTGGCGAAAATGGATCACGTGTGCCGGAAGGTCATGTTGAAGCCCGGCATGACCGTGGTGGAAGCCGGCTGCGGCTGGGGCGCGCTGGCGATGCATATGGCGGAGCACTACGGCGTGAACGTCAAAGACTTCAATATTTCCCACCAGCAAATCGCCTACGCGCGTGGACGGGCCCGCGCGCGGGGCCTCGACGACAGGGTGCAATTCATCGAAGACGACTACCGCAACATCAGCGGAAGATTCGACGCGTTCGTTTCCGTGGGGATGCTCGAGCACGTCGGTCCGGACCACTACTCCGAACTCGGGTCGGTTATCGCGCGCGTGCTGAAAGAGGATGGCCTGGGAATCATTCACAGCGTCGGAAGAAACCGGCCCACGCCGCCCAGCGCCTGGCTCGAAAG
>DATIPL010000106.1:0-1793 GCA_035471965.1 Gammaproteobacteria bacterium | reverse complement strand
TCAGGCGGCCACGGCTGGAGTCTTCGTCGACGGCGTACGGCCGCATGAGACCGCAGGCGATTTCTCGTTCCTCGAGCGCTTTCACGCCGCGCTTCGACCGTGAGCGAGGGTGTCGCGCAGGACCTCAGGGTCGAAGTCGTCGCTGACCACCGCCCGGCCGAGGGCCTCGAGCAGCACCAGTCGGGTGCGTCCACCCAGAACCTTCTTGTCTATCGCCATGAGCTCGAGCATGCGGGCGCCGTCCAGAGTTTCAGGCAGGCGAGTGGGCAGACCGGCCCGCTCCAGCAGCTTCTCCACCCGGCCCGCGTCCTCCGTGCTTATAAAGCCGAGGCGCGCCGACAGCGAAGCGGCGAGACACATGCCCGCGGCCACCGCCTCGCCGTGAAGCCAGGTGCCGTAGCCGAGCCCGGTTTCGATGGCGTGGCCGAAGGTATGGCCGAAATTCAACAGCGCTCTGGCGCCGCTCTCGCGTTCGTCCTCGGCAACCACCTCGGACTTGTTGCGGCAGGAGCGTTCGATGACCAGCGACAGCGCCTCCGGCTCGAGGTCCAGAACGGCGCCCACGTTGGCCTCGATCCATTCGAGGAAATCCGCGTCGCGGATCAGGCCGTATTTGATCACTTCGGCGATACCGGCGCGGAATTCCCGTGGCGGCAGGGAGTGAAGGGTGGCGGTATCGGCGAGCACGCAGCTCGGCTGGTGAAACGCGCCGATCATGTTCTTACCGAGGCGATGATTCACCGCGGTCTTACCGCCCACCGAGGAGTCGACCTGAGCCAACAGAGTCGTGGGCACCTGCACGTGCGCGATTCCGCGCTGGTAGCAGGCGGCAGCAAAGCCGGTGATGTCGCCGATGACGCCGCCGCCCAGGGCGATCAGGGTCGCGTCCCGTGGGAATCGGCGCTCGAGCAGGGCGTCGAAAATGCCGTTCAGCACCTCCATGTTCTTGAACGACTCGCCGTCGGGCAGCACCAGGCTGTGACAGTCAAAATCGGTCAGCGCAGCCATGAGCGCATCCAGATACAGCGGCGCCACGATGTCGTTGGTAACCACCATTACCCGGGTACCCGCGACGTGCGGGCTGATGAGGTCACCGCGCGGAAGCAGGCCGTCGCCGATATGGATTGGATAGGCGCGCTCACCAAGCTCGACGTGAATGGTCTTCATGTGTTTTCCAGCCGGTTGAGGATCTCTCGCGCAACGTGCTTTGCCGATCGTTTGTCGCTGGTGACAATCATATCAGCCACCTCCCGGTAGAGCGGATCCCGCTCCTCAATCAGGGCCTTGATGCGGGCTGCGCGGTCCTCGGTCTGGAGCAGCGGCCTCTGGCGATCCCTCGAGGTTCGGGAAACGAGTAATTCCAGCGGCGCATTGAGATAGATGTTGAATCCCCGACTCGAAAGCAGCTCCCGGTTGTCGCGATCCAGAACCACGCCGCCGCCCGTCGCCAGCACCAGGCCGTCCCCACTGGTGAGCTCCTCCAGCAGGGCATGCTCCCTCTTTCGGAATCCGGACTCGCCCTCCAGCTCGAAAATTATGGCGATGCGGGCGCCGGTCCGTTCCTCGAGTTCCCGGTCGCAGTCCAGGAATCGCTTTTTGAGCATCCGCGCAAGATGCCGGCCGACGGTGCTCTTGCCAGCGCCCATCGGACCGATGAGAAAAATGTTGTTGAGCGCTCCGGACATACTGTTCATGCTGACAAACGGCGGGTCCACCGATCGGTTCGGTGGCGGCCTATTTTACCGGGCCGGTCGATTCTTTTTTTGCCTTCAGAAACGACGAAGCCCGCGGGT
>DATIPL010000105.1:0-2040 GCA_035471965.1 Gammaproteobacteria bacterium | reverse complement strand
GTTGCGACGCTCGGCGATGCGCTCGAGATAGGACTCGGAGACACCGCCGGTTACGTATTCGCCGCTGAAGCACGAGGTGTCGAACCGGCGGATGCGCGGGTTTCCTTTTTCCACCGCGTCGATGAGGTCGGGAAGCGACTGGTAAATGAGGCGGTCGGCACCGATGGCCTCGGCGACGCCTTCCTCGGTGCGGTTATGGGCGATGAGCTCTCCCACCACGGGCATATCGATCCCGTACACGTTCTGATACCGGACCGGCGGCGCAGCAGACGCGAAATAGACTTTCCTGGCCCCGGCCTCCCGCGCCATCTGGATGATCTGTTTCGAGGTCGTGCCGCGAACGATGGAGTCGTCCACCAGAAGCACGTTCTTGCCTTCGAACTCCAGCGTGATGGCGTTGAGCTTGCGCCTGACCGAGATTGATCGCTCGGTCTGACCCGGCATGATGAAGGTGCGGCCGATATACCGATTCTTGATGAAGCCTTCCCGGTATTTGACCCCGAGCTTGTAGGCCAGGGGCAGACACGCGGTTCGACTGGTATCCGGAATCGGAATGACGACGTCGATATCGTGATCGGGCCATTCGCGCAGGATCTTGTCGGCCAGACGCTCGCCCATGCGAAGCCGGGCCTTGTACACCGAAACGTCATCGATGATCGAGTCGGGTCTGGCGAGATAAACGTACTCGAATATGCAGGGCGAATAGGTGGGATTTCGGGCGCACTGGCGGGCGTGGATTTCTCCCGATTGGTCGATGAAAATGGCCTCGCCGGGGGCGAGATCCCTGATCAGCTCGAAACCGAGCACGTCCAGAGCCACGCTCTCGGACGCCACCATGCACTCGGGCCCTTCCGACGTTTCCCGAACGCCGAAGGCGACGGGCCGGATTCCGAAAGGATCCCGGAACGCCACCACGCCGTAACCGACGATCATCGCCACCGCCGCGTATCCGCCGGTGCATCGTTCGTGCACGTTGGCGACGGCCTTGAAGATTGTCTCCTCATCCAGCGTCAGCTTGCCGAGCTTGAACAGCTCGTGAGCAAACACGTTGAGCAGGATTTCGGAGTCGGAATCGGTATTCACGTGGCGCAGATCGGCACGGAATACGTCGCTCTTGAGCTCTTCGGCGTTGATCAGGTTGCCGTTGTGGGCGAGCGCGATGCCGTAGGGGGAGTTTACGTAGAAGGGTTGGGATTCCGTCGATGAAGCGCTTCCCGCGGTCGGATAGCGGACGTGGCCGATGCCCATGTTTCCGGGCAGCCGGAGCATATGCCGCTCCTGAAATACGTCTCGGACCAGACCGTTGTCCTTGCGCTGATGAAGCTTGTCACCATCGCAGGTGGCAATGCCCGCGGAATCCTGGCCGCGGTGCTGGAGCACGGTGAGGGCGTCGTATAACGCCTGATTTACGTTGGATTTGCCAACGAGGCCGACAATGCCGCACATAGATTCAACACGTGGAGTGGTCGGAGATCGCCAACGGGCGGGAGGATTCAGGCTTGCCAGAGAGGATCATAAGCACAGCGGGCGCGCGTGGAAATACCGGTTTGTTTCCCGAAACACGGATTATAGCCGCCCGGCCCGCCTCAGAACCTGATTTCGTCGGCAACATCTGCGGGCAGCATGGCCCGGATGTGCACCGCCAGGCGCTGAAAATGAGGAATCAGCGTGGCCTCCCGCCACCAGGGGTCTCGGGGCAGCGCGGTCAGCCCCGCGAGCAGCACCAGAATGCCGACGATGACGGCGCCGCGGGCCACGCCGAAAACCACGCCGAGCACCCGGTCGGTGCCGGTCAGTCCGGTCTTCTTCACCACCAGGCTGACGAAATGGCTGGCCAGGGCGGTGAGCACGAGGACGAAAACCAGCACCATGGAGAAGGCCATGATGATGCGCACCGAGGGCACCGAAATGATCTTGGCGAGCAGCTCGGCGATGTCTCCGGAGAAGGCGAGCCCGAGCCAAATGGCGATAATCCAGCCGGTGAGCGAAATGGCCTCCTTGAAGAATCCCCGCACCACGCTGATGACGGCCGACAGCAGA